>JAISJR010000097.1 GCA_031261425.1 Planctomycetota bacterium | reverse complement strand
ATAACGCCGCCGACACCGCCGTTATCGCCGCCGTCGTCGTCGTCTTGCCGTGGTCAACGTGACCTATCGTCCCCACATTGATATGCGGCTTCTTCCGCACAAACGTCTCCTTAGCCATAACGCGCTCCTCTCTAATTTAATTTGACTGTAAAATGGAGCTGCTGATGAGAATCGAACTCATGACCTCTTCCTTACCAAGGAAGTGCTCTACCGACTGAGCCACAGCAGCGTTCCGGTTATTGTTTTCGCCGCCGCACGCCGACCGCGAAACAAAGGGGTGGGAGTTTATTGTCAGCCAAAGTTGAGTCAAGAGGTTGCGTCCGGCGCGGCGCGGCGGCGATTGCGTCGGGCGGACGCGCCGCTATTATTTTTAGAATCCGTGCCTCCGTGAGAAAAAAAGATGTTAGAAAACAGGGCGGATTAAAAACTACGAATTTGACGAACGGAACCCGAATGGCACGGTTAGAAGACCAACTCAAAGAACAAATCGCCGCGTTGCAAGACCTCAGTTCCGTCGCGGTGCACGAGCGCAACATCGACGCTTTGCTGGCGCAAGTGCTGGCGATTTTGCACGACAAAATGGGCATGCGGCGCGGCACGTTCACCTTGCGCAACGGCGAATTTTTTGAAATCGCCGCCGCGCGCGATTTAAGCGACGCCGAGCGCCAGCGCGGGCGCTACCAACTCGGCGAAGGAATTACCGGCGCGGTCGGACAAACCGGCAAACCGCAATTGATTCCCGACATTTCGCTGGACAAACGTTTTCGCAATCTCACCGGCGCGCGCGCCGGACAGTCCAACTTGGCGTTTATTTGCGTGCCGGTTTTTCACCTCGGCGAAGTCATCGGCACACTCAGCGCCGACCGGCAAGTAACGCCGGAAATTTCGTTGGACGCGGATTTGCGTTTTCTCGAAATCGTCGGCAATTTAGTCGCCGAAGCCGTCAGCGTGGCGCGCGCCGATTACACCGAGCGGCAACATCTGTTGCAAGAAAACCGCCGCTTGCGCCAAGCCCTCGGCACGGCGACGCCGGGGCGCCTTATCGGCAACAGCGGCGCGATGCGCGAGGTCTATGAATTGATTCGCCAAGTCGCGCCGAGCGACGCGACGGTGCTGATTCGCGGCAACACCGGCACCGGCAAAGAATTGGCGGCGCGGGCGATTTACGAATTAAGTCCGCGGGCGGGGCGTCCGTTGGTGGCGCTAAACTGCGGCGCGTTGCCGGAAAATTTAATCGAAAGCGAATTGTTCGGACACGAAAAAGGCGCGTTCACCGGCGCGGTCGGCAAGCGCGAAGGGCGCGTCGAAATGGCGCATAAAGGCGTGTTGTTTCTCGACGAAATCGGCGACCTCGTGCCGCCGATGCAGGTCAAATTATTGCGCTTTTTGCAAGAGCACACCTTTTCGCGCATCGGTAGCAACATCGAAATGCAAAGCGACGTGCGGCTGATTGCGGCGACGCATCGCAACCTTGAAGAGATGGTCGCGCAAGGCACGTTCCGCGACGACTTGTATTATCGGCTGAACATTTTTCCGATTACTCTGCCGGATTTGTGCCAGCGGCGCTCGGACATCATTTTGCTCGCCGACCACTTCGTAAAAAAATACAACGCCCGCCACGGCAAGCAGATTAACCGCCTCTCGACCACGGCGATAAATTTATTGATGAGTTATCACTGGCCCGGCAACGTGCGCGAGTTGGAAAATTGCATCGAGCGGGCGGCGCTGACGGCGACGGACGATTGCATCCACAGTTACAACTTGCCGCCGTCGTTGCAAATGGCGGAGCCCGCGGCGGGCGGCACGACGTTCGGCGATTTGGTGGATTCCTACGAGCGCGATTTAATCATCGACGCGCTGAAGAAAAACCAGGGCAATATGTCGGCGGCGGGACGCGAGTTGTCGCTCTCGCCGCGCGTGATGCACTACAAAATCAACCGGCTAAAAATTCGACCGGAAATTTATCAAGTCCGCGCTCACAAAGAAACGCGCGGCGTTTCCGGCGGAGAGAATCGTTCCAAATGAAAAATTAGCCGTTAAAAATTGAGGCGTAATTATCAAAACGGCGCGAAGCGAATTACTCCGCCATTTTTAATCGGTAATTTTTATTTGTAATTGCTCTAAACGAGGACGTTATGCGCGCGCGTTTAATTTTATTTTCGCTGATTTTTCTCGCCGCCTGCGCTCCGGCGGACGCGCCCCTCCGCTCCGGCGCGGTGGCGCCCGACCCGCGCCTCGCGGCGTTGCAAGCGCTCGCCGACAAAACCCTGCCGTGGCAGGAAAAAATGCCGCCGGTCAAACCGGGCGAATGGCGGAGTTATTGGCGCGAAACCGACGAGTCGCCGACGCGCTATCTCGCCGACCATCCGCAAACGGTAACGGCGCCGCGCCGCGTGTTATACCTGCAACCCATCGGCGATTTCACGCCGTCGCAATTAGCCAAACACGAAATTATCCGCGAATTTTTATCCGTCTATTTCGGCACGCCGGTCAAGTTGTCGCCGGTGTTGCCGATGAGCGATTTGCCGCGCTCGACCCGCCGCGCGGCGAACGGCAAGCCGGCAATTCGCGTGATTGAATTGACGGATAAATTTTTAGCGCCGCGCTTGCCGCCGGACGGTTGGGGCTTGATGGCGCTGTGCGCCGACGACTTGTATAAAAACGAGGGCGTCTCCGGCATTTACGGCGACACTTTGCTTTACGGTCGCGCCGGCGCGATTTCGTGGTTTCATCTGAACGACGATTTATCGCTGATGCTAAAAGGCGCGGCGCACGAATGCGCGCATATGTTGTCGCTGAAACACTGCGCCGACTATCTTTGCAATATGAACGGGCGCGTTACCATCGCCGAATTTCACCGCTCGCCGCTGTATCTCTGTCCGGCGTGTATGACCAAATTGGCGTTCGCGGCGCCGGTCGAAATGCCGGCGCGTTACCGGCTTCTCGCCGACCTTTGCGCGCGCCACCATTTAACGCGAGAAGCGAATTTCTATCGCCACGCGGCGGACGCCGTCAGCCGATAATCTATTCGCCAACCGGCGCGAACACCTGTCGTTCGCGATAGAACTCTTGACAGCGGCAACGTAATTGCCACCATTCCGCGACGTTTTGTCGCCGTGCCGGCACGGAGTAAAACAATTAAAAATTAGGAATTAAAAATTAAAAATGATGGCGTTTGATTGGTAAATTCGCTTCGCGCAATTTTTAAGTCCAATTCGCCATTTTTAATTTGTAATTTTTAATTAGGGCTACCGAACAATTTTGATTACACAACCTAATAAGTGGCGGGAGTAGCTCAGTTGGTTAGAGCGGCAGATTGTGGCTCTGCAGGTCGCCGGTTCGAACCCGGTTTCTCGCCCCAATATAAACGCGCCGGTTAAGCATATCTCGCTTAACCGGCGCGTTTTTTTTATTTATGTCGCCACGCTACTTCGGGCGAGTTGAACCTTTTCTTTTGGCGTTTATGAAAGCGGTTAGTATCATCGCGAGGAGGTTTTAATCCGAAAGGAAATCTTATGCCTACCGTGCTTAAACAAAAAAACGTCGCGCCTCTGCTTGAAAGAGACGTTACGAAAGCGGTCGCCGAAATGCGCCGTTCTATTTCGCCCGCGCTACAAATTTTTGTTACCGACAAGCCGATTTTATCGCCCAAAGCGTCGGCGGAATTGCGGAGCGATTTGGATTGGCTTCATTCGTTGGGCAATGATGACAAGGAGACGCAATGGAAGTAATCGTTGACACTTGCATCCGGCTTGATATTGCAGACGGCAAATTATCCGTCAGTGAAGTTGATAGCAAAATTAAAGGCGCAAACATTTACTGCTCGGTCATCACGCTTGGCGAATTAGAATTTGGGATTTCCGTTTGCGATGACCCGCAAACCGGCGCTGAGAAACAAGATTTTTTCAATCGCATATCGACCTTGCCAATACTGACGCTCGCGCCAACAACCGCCACGATTTTCGGTTCGTTCGCGGTGACGATGAAGCGACGACAAAAAGGAAACACGGGGGCTAATCCACGCAAGCGTTATCACGACCTCTGGATTGCGGCGCAAGCCGTTGAGGGCGGCTTCGCTTTGCTGACCGACAATAAAAGCGACTTCAAGAATCTGCCGGAGTTGAAACTGCTGATGCTCTAAACCTAAAAAAACGTCCCAAACGCTGGGACGTTTTTTTTAGTTGGTCTTATAATCAAAAATTTCGCTCTTCCGGCTCGGCGTGAATGGATAAACAATCGTGCCGTTCACCAAACGCTCTACTTCGCTTCCGAGATTCGGCACGGAACTCCACCCCAAACGCGCCGGCGCATTCTTCCCCGCCAATCGCGACGCGGTAAATTTACCCCGCCGACCCGCCTCTTTATTAGAATTTACGCAGACATCATTGACACCATGAGGGGTAAGTTGTTCTGCGATTTTCCCACCACTCCTTAAAATCTTTTTCGATTCCTCCAGATTTTTCATAGCAAAAATACATTGCATCGAAGATGCTTTTCATGTGAAGATGTTCCGCTAACTTACAGATTATCAAAATAATTACTGCACGACAAAATAAATCTCTTGCTTTCGCGTAGTCACCTTTGGTGTTGATACGCCATTGCGATGTTGCTGTACGTCGTTGCCGTATTCGGATGTTCCGCGCCCAATACTTTCTCGTAGATTGCCAATGCCTTATAATACCACTCCAGCGCGTTCGCGTAGTCGCCTTGGTTGTGATACACAAGCGCGATGTTGTTGTATGTCGTTGCCGTATTCGGATGTTCCGCGCCCAATACTTTCTCGTAGATTGCCAATGCCTTATCATACCACTCTAACGCTTTCGCGTAGTCTTTTTGGGAGCGATACACACATGCGATGTTGTTGTACGTCGTCGCCGTGTCGGTGTGTTCCTTGCTCAACCATTTCTCGCGGACTGCCAAAGCCTTATAATTCCACTCCAGCGCTTTCGCGTAGTCGCCTTGGTTGTGATACACAAGCGCGATGTTGTTATACGTCGTCGCCGTGTCGGGGTGTTCCTTGCCCAACCATTTCT
>JAISJR010000095.1 GCA_031261425.1 Planctomycetota bacterium | reverse complement strand
GCGAGAGCGGTTCGCCCAAAACGCGGCGAACCGTCCAATTTCGGATGGCGCTTCGCGCCGTCTTTACCCAGGGTGGCGCGGCTGATAGAGCGTCGCCGCTTACCCTGGGCTGATATATTTCGCCCTTGCAGGGCGGCTGTCGGAACGATTTAGCAAAAATTGCGCGAAGCGAATTTGATAATCAAACTCCACAATTTTTAATTTTTAATTCTTAATTTTTAATTGTCTTTCGTTAGCGCCTCCGCGAAACGTTTGAGCGCTTCGGCGAGCGTGGCGCGGGGGCAGGCGATGTTGAAGCGCTGGAAGCCCGCGCCGGATTTGCCGAAAATCAAACCGTCGTCCAACCACAATTTGCCGCGTTGAACAATGCGGTCGTTTAATTCGCGGTGGCTGAAGCCGAGCGGGCGGCAATCGACCCACGTCAGATACGTGCCTTCGAGCGGCGTCATTTTTACCGCCGGCAGTTCGCGCCGTAAAAAATCGCTCATAAAATCGCGATTGGCGACGAGATATTTTCGCAGTTGCGTCAGCCAGTCGCGCCCGTGCCGGTAAGCGCTTTCCGTCGCGACCAAGCCGAGTTGGTTCAACTGGCTATAACCGGAAACGCGGAGCGCCTGCTGAAACCGCCGCCGCAAACCGGCGTCGGCGATAAAAATGTTCGACGTTTGCAAACCGGCGAGATTAAACGTTTTGCTCGGCGCCGTGCAAACGACCGTAAAATCGGCGAAATCCGCGACCGTCGAAAAAACGCGGTGCCGGTTTTCGTCCCAAACAAAATCACAATGAATTTCGTCGGCGACAACAATTACTTTATGCCGCCGGCAGATGTCGCCGAGTTGCTGCAATTCCGCCAACGTCCACACCCGCCCGACCGGATTGTGCGGACTGCACAATAAAAATAATTTGACGCCGTTCGCGACAATTTGCCGCTCAAAATCGTCGAAGTCGATATGGTAGCGACCGTCCGCGTCGATGACGAGCGGCGAACTGACGACGCGCCGCCCGTTGGCGGTGATGACGCCGGAAAAAGGGTAATAAACCGGCTCTTGAATGAGCGCCGCGTCGTTCGGCGCGGTGAACGCCCGCACCGCCGTCGCCAAGGCGAAAACCACGCCCGGCGATTTGACCGTCCATTCCGGTTGCGGGTCGTAGGCAAATTCGCGCCGGAACCACGCGCGCGCGGCTTCGACGCCGCTCCCGCAATCGTCGCTGTAACCGAAAATGCCGTGCGCCGCCGCGTCCCGCAAAGCGTCCAAAACCTCCCGCGGCGCGCGAAAATCCATATCGGCGACCCAGAGCGGCAACACGTCCGCCGGCATCCCGCGCTCCGCGGCGAAATCATATTTCAGCGAATTCGTCCCGCGCCGGTCGATTATTTCATCGAAGTCGTAAAGCATTATTTTTCCTTGTCGAACAGCGTTGGTAGTTGGCAGGGCTGGAGTTTTTATCGTCAAAATCGCTTCGCGAACGCTTGCGGATTTGAAAGGCAAACTCCGCTAACCAAAAACTATCAACGACAATCTATCAACTGTTCTTTCTATTGCAGACGGGCGGGCGCGAAAACGCGCCCGCCCGCCTTGCCCCAAATTTCCAACCCCAATTTTTAATCGCGAAATTCGCCAATCAGCAACGAGGCGTTGTGTCCGCCGAAGCCGCAGGAATTGGACAGCGCGTAACGAATTTTTTTCTCGACGGCTTTATTCGGCGCGTAGTTCAAATCACATTCGGGGTCGGGCGTTTCATAATTTATCGTCGGCGGCGCGACGCCGTCGCGAATCGCCAACGTCGAACAACCTAGTTCAAACGCGCCCGCCGCGCCGAGCATATGCCCCGTGCAACTTTTGGTCGAACTAATCACCGTCTTGTAGGCGTGGTCGCCGAGCGCCTGTTTCAGCGCGTTCGTTTCCATCCGGTCGTTCAACTCCGTCGAAGTCCCGTGCGCGTTGACGTAATCAATTTGTTCGGGATTAACTTCGCCCATCGCCATCGCCAAGCGCATCGCCGCCGCCAAACCGTCGCCTTTTTCGTCCGGCGCCGTAATGTGCGTCGCGTCGTCGGTGAAACCGTAGCCCAAGACCTCGGCGTAAATCTTCGCGCCGCGTTTCTTCGCGTGGTCGAGGTCTTCTAAAATCAACGCGCCCGCGCCTTCGCCAATCACAAAACCGTCGCGATTTTTGTCAAACGGACGGCTGGCGCGCTCGGGCTCGTCGTTGCGCGTCGAGAGCGCGTGCATATTCGCAAAACCGCCGAGCCCCATAATGCCGATGCCGGCTTCACTGCCGCCCGCGACGATTAAATCGGCGTCGCCGACTTGAATATGCCGGAACGCCAAGCCAATCGCGTGGCTCGACGAGGCGCACGCCGTTACCGTCGCGTAATTCAGACCGCGAAAACCGAATTCAATCGCGATTTGTCCGCAACCGCCGTTAATCATTAACATCGGCACGCTGAACGGCGAAATCCGCCGCGGACCGTGTTCGGTGAATTTCATCAGTTGTTCTTCGACCGATAAAATGCCGCCGATGCCGCTGGCGAAAACCGAGCCGCACCGGTCGAGATTGAGTTTTTGCAAATCAAGCCCGGCGTCGTCTTTGGCGAGCGAAGCGGAGGCGACGCAAAAATGAACAAAACGGTCGAGGCGCCGCGCGGAACGCGGGTCAAGCCAACGGCTCACGTCGAAATTCTTGACCTCGCAACCGAATTGCACCGGAAAACCGACGTGTTGCGTCGGGTCGAACGTCGCGGCGCCGCTGACGCCGGCGACAATGTTCTTCCACGTTTCTTCCGTGCCGACACCGACCGGCGACACCAACCCGATGCCGGTTACGACCACGCGGCGCAAGGTGATTGTTTTGTTAGCCATCGTTTTTTCCCGCTTCTAAAAAAGAAAGAACAATTACGCGCCTTTTTCTTCGACTTTTTTCGCGACGAAATCGACGACGTCGCCGACGGTAACCGGCGGTTCGCCTTCGCTGGGAATTTCGATGTCGAAAACGTCCTCAAATTCCATCGTCAGTTCCGCGAGGTCGAGCGAGTCGGCGTTGAGGTCGTCAACAAATTTGGTTTCGCGTTTGACTTTTTCATGGTCGGTGTGCAGTTGCTCGCAAATGATGTCCATCACCTTGCTTTCGATTTCTTGTTTAGTCATGGTCGGTTCCTTTATGCAAAGAGAAAAAGAGATTGGTTAGAGCGTCTTCAATTAGAAATTAAAAATTGAGGACGGATTGTCAAAATAGCGCGAGATAAACTGAACCATCAAACTCCGCCATTTTTAATTTGTAATTGCTCTCACCGGAGCATCACATCACCAAACCGCCGTCAACTTTGATGACCTCGCCGGTGATGTAACTCGCGTCGTCGCTCGCTAAAAAATTCACCACTTTCGCAATGTCTTCCGGTTGACCGAACGCGCCGAGCGGAATCAAATTTTTCATCGTGTCTTTGATTTTATCGGACAATTTATCGGTCATCGCCGTCTCGATAAAACCGGGCGCCACCGCGTTGCACCGCACGCCGCGCGCGGCAAATTCTTTCGCCGTCGTTTTCGTCAAGGCGATAACGCCGCCTTTCGCCGCCGAATAATTGGCTTGTCCGGCGTTGCCGATAATGCCGACGACCGACGCGATATTGACAATCACGCCACGCCGCTGTTTCGCCATCAGGCGCGCCAACGCCCGCGTGCAAACAAACACGCCTTTTAAGTTGGTGTCGATGACCGCGTCCCAGTCGTCGTCCTTCATCGTCAGCAACAAGCCGTCGCGCGTAATGCCGGCGTTGTTGACCAAAATATCAATCGCGCCGAATTCCCGCGCCGCCGCTTCGACCGCCGCGCCGACCGCGTCTTTATCCGCCACATCGACCGCCGCGCCGAGCGTTTTCACGCCGCATTCGGATGCGATTTTTTCCGCCGTCGCCGCCGCCGTCGCCGCGTTCGTTCCCCACACGACCACATTAACGCCGCTTTGCGCCAAGCGCCGCGCCACCGCTTCACCAATCCCGCGCGTGCCGCCGGTAATGATTGCCGTTTTCATTTGCCGCCGCCTTTGAAGAGCAATTAAAAATTGTGGAGTTTGATTCTCAAATTCGCTTCGCGCAATTCGTAATTTTTAATTCGTAATTAGTCGGTGATTTCCACCAAATTATTTTCCGGGTCGAGGAGGCAACTTTCGTAGCCGCCGGTGCCGGTGAGCCGCGGTTCGCCGACCACTTTGATGCCGTCGCCGCGCATTTTTTCGGTCAGCGCGTTCACGGCGTCGCGGCTGTCCACGCGAAACGCAATATGAATAAATCCCTCTTGGTGTTGCGGTTTCGCCGACGCGGTCAATTCCGGTCGGGTCATCAATTCCAAACGACTGCCGCCGTCGAAGTTGAGAAAATACGCCTGCAAACCGGTTTTCGGATTATGATATTTCGGCTCGACGCGCGCGCCGAAATACTTCTCGTAAAAATCCCGCAAACGCTCAAGGTCGCGCGCGTAAATCGCAATATGCTCAATCAGCATCGGCGGCTCCCTTGTTTAAGTTGACAGTTATGGAGTTTTATTTTCAAATTCGCAAGCGCCTCACTGCCCACTGCCCACTGCTCACTGTTGCTCAATATCTTCAATCGCCGCCATACTGTTGACGCTGGTGATGTCGCAGGTCGCGTCGATGCGTTTCATCAAGCCCTGACACACTTTGCCCGGTCCGCATTCG
Organism: Planctomycetota bacterium; assembly: GCA_031261425.1. Lineage (GTDB taxonomy): Bacteria > Planctomycetota > SZUA-567 > SZUA-567 > SZUA-567 > MS499-59. Next base: position 13,623 of record JAISJR010000095.1, on the reverse strand, counting down.
TAGAAAAATTTGTCGCCGGTCGAACTCGCGAGTTGCATCGACGCCGTCCAGCGCACCGGACTGACCAACTGCCGCGCCAACGATTCGCGGAGAGATTCCGGCTCGCGCAAAATTTTCGCGTCGGCGTTGTTGATAAATTTCTTGCCGATTTCGCAGACCTGCGTTTCGCGCAAAGCGTCCGCCAAAGACGCCCGCGCCGCTTCCATCAACGGCGAATGAAACGCGCCGCCGACTTTCAGGCGCGTAACGATTTTCGCGCCGGCTTTTTTCGCCAGCGTTTCGGCTTTTTCGAGCGCCGCGATTTCGCCGGACACGACCAACTGTTTCGGACAATTGTAATTTGCCGCGACAATCACGCCCGCGTCGCCCGCGTCGGCGCAAATCTGTTCGACCGTTTCGTCCGCCAAACCGATAATCGCCGTCATTCCGCCCTTGCCCGCCGCCGCTTTTTCCATCAATTCGCCGCGCAACCGGACTAATTTCACGGCGGCGGCGAAATCCAACGCGCCGAGCGCCACGAGCGCCGTGTATTCGCCGAGCGAATGACCGCTCGCGCCGGTTACTTCGACGTTGCACCGCTCGCGCAAGGTCTCGAAATATGCCAACGACGCGACCAACAACGCCGGTTGGCAATTTTCAGTTTTCGCCAATTCCGCCTCGTCGCCGGCAAAAACCAATTTCTCCAACGAAAAACCGAGCACGTCGCTCGCTTCTTCAAACAAACTTTTCGCGTAGCCGCCGGTATCGAAACAATCTTTCGCCATTCCGACGACTTGCGCGCCCTGCCCCGGAAAAAGGAAATAGCCGCTGATGTTCATTAGTTATCCTTTCATGGTCGATATATCATTGGCGATTGCGCTTTCATCATAGATGGTGAGACGTTTACCACCACGAAATTCCGCGTAATAAGCACGCCCAGCCACAAGTGCCAATTGTTTATCGTTTCCTTGTAGCGCCGCTTCATAAGTTTCTTTTTTTCGTTGGATGACAGCTGCCCTATCCAACTTGTATATTACATAAAAAGCGACACAGGCACCACTCAAAACAACCATAGCACTAAAGGCGCCCGAAAAATTCGCCACTAATGCAAATAATACGGGGAAAGCGATGAATAAGCATATCTTAATGCCTCTCATTTTTAATTCTCCTTGATAATGTGCTAATAACTAAATTCCTTTTCCCTTTTCCCTAAATTCACCACCGCAACAGCGCGCTCGCCCACGTCAGCCCGCCGCCGAACGCGACCAAACTCACCAAATCGCCGCGTTTAATCACGCCTTGCCGGTTGGCTTCGTCCAACGCAATCGGAATCGTCGCCGCGCTGGTGTTGCCGTATTTGTCCAAATTCATAAAAATTTTGTCCAACGGAATTTCCAACCGTTTCGCGGCGCTTTCGATAATCCGCGCGTTCATTTGATGCGGAATTATCGTGTCAATGTCTTCGCGCTTCAGTCCGCAACGGTCGAGCGATTCGCCGACGAGCTTCACGATGCGCGACACCGCCTGCATATACACCGCGCGCCCGTTGATGGCGATGAAATTTTTCCGGTCGGCGAGCATTTGCGCCGACGGCGGAATCCGCGACCCGCCGCCGGGCAAAATCATCATATCGGCTTCCGCCCCGTTGCTCGCCATATGCGTGTCGATGATATGACTTTTGTCGTCGTCGTCCGCCGGCGACAAAATCGCCGCGCCGGCGCCGTCGCCGAATAAAATGCAGGTGCCGCGGTCGGTGTAATCGACGAAGCGCGTCAGCACTTCGCCGCCGCAAATTAGAATGTTGTTCATCACGCCGCTGGCGATTTGCGTCCGCGCCATCGACAACGCGAAGATAAAACCGCTACACGCCGCCGAAAGGTCGAACGACGGCACCTCGCGGGCGCCAATCGCGTGCTGAACGCGGCAGGCGGTGGACGGAAACGCCGAGTCCGGCGTTACGGTCGCCACGATAATCATATCAATGTCTTCGGGGCGCATCTTGGCGTTGTCGAGCGCGCGGCGGGCGGCGTTAATGCACAGGTCGCTGGTGGCTTCGTCCGGCGCGGCGACGCGGCGCTCGCGCATGCCGGTGCGCTGGACAATCCATTCGTCGTTGGTCTCGACCATCTTCTCTAAATCAACGTTGGCGAGACGCTTCTCCGGCAAGTAACTGCCGGTGCCGACAATTTTAACTTGACGCAACTTGGTAGAGGAAATCATTTTGGACACCACTTATATTTTTTATGGGGCTGATAAATAATGCAAAACCGGCGTTGATTACGATAAATTATTCACATATTCATCCAAAAGATAAATCTCCGCCGCCAGCGATTCGGCATCAACACTGTGATAGTGCAATAAATAAATCAAGTTGTCGATATATTTTCCTATCACCGCCGATTCCGCAAACGAACTGTTGGCGCTCGTCCAACGCGGCAATAATTGCAATCCACACATTACCGCAAAATAGGCGTTGGCTTGAATGGTCGATAGGTCATAAGTGTCGTTTGAATTTAGAGTTGTTTTTTTAGCGTCATCCGCCAACCGCTCCGACTTCAACGACCGAATAACCACCGGTCTAATTCTGGCTAACCATTTTATGGCGTAAGCCGCCCGTTTATGGTCGTCGGCGTGGCTAATTCCGCGAAAAAAAGTCAAGCGAAACATATCGCAAACAGAATTTTTCAACGCTTCCAACAACAGGCGTTCGTTCAAATAAACTTTATTATTGGCGTATAATTCGCTGTTTTCATAAACATAATAACAACTTTGAAACAAACTAAACAGATAGCCCTCCATTCCCGTGCGCCGAAAAATCTGCGCCGGAGAATATGAATTTATTTCTTTTTCACAGTACGGACATTTAAGCATCAGTAACTCCTGCCGGCATTTTGACTATAGATTTTTTTATAAAACGATTGTTGAAGAGTTAAACTCTTTTTCACTTGCTCCAAGTTAATCGTCTTGCCGTTTAATTCCGCGCCATCATTTTTCAAGACAAGTTCAGTGGCGGCAATGACACCACGGTCATTCATCGCCTCCTCAAAGAGCGTGCGAATATCTTCTTCTTTGCTAAACATTTTTTCTTACCTCCATCAACCGGCAATCGCCGGCCACTGCGGCTAAGCACACCTCATTCGTCCGCCTCTCGCAATTTCGCCACATTTTCCGCAATCACCGCGTTAATATCGCATAGCGCCGCGTCGCGGGCGTTTTTCAAGGCGTGATAGACGCCGAGCGGTTTGCTTCCGCCGTGTCCAATCATACAAATCCCGTTGACGCCGAGCAGGGGCATACCGCCGTAATAGTCCGGGTCGCCGCGCCGTTTGGCGTAATTGAACGCGCCGAATTTTTTCATTAAAAACGCGCCGAATTTCGCGAAAAAACCGGACTCGTTCACGCCGTATTTAATCCAGCCGTTCATCGCCCGCAACACGCCTTCGGTCGATTTCAACAGCGCGTTGCCGATAAAACCGTCGCAAATTACGACATCGCAGTTGCCGTTCCACAGGTCGCGACCTTCGACATTGCCGAGAAAATGCACCGGCGTTTTTTCGATGAGCGCGAAGGTCTCGTTCAAGACGGCGTTGCCCTTGCCGCGTTCTTCGCCGACGTTAAGCAAACCGACGCGCGGACGCGCGACGCGCCAAATTTTTTCGGCGTAAATCGACCCCATCAGCGCGTAATCGGCGAGGTGTTCCGGCTTGGCGTTGACGTTCGACCCCATATCGCAACAAAGACATTTGCCGGTGTCGCCGGACGGCAAGGTTACCGCCAAGCCCGCCCGCGACACGCCCTTAATATGACGCAAGCCGAGCGTCGCCGCGCCGACCGCCGCGACGGTGTTGCCCAACGCGACGATGGCGTCAACCTTGCCCTCTTTCGCCAATTCGACGGCGCGGACAATCGAACTGTCTTTTTTCTTGCGCACCGCCTCGAATTTATCGCCCATTTCCACGACTTCGGCGCAATGAAAAATTTCGAGCCGCGCGTTTTCGGCGAGACCGTTTTTCGTCAGTTCCGGCGCGATAAGGTCGCGATTGCCGACCAACACCACCACGGCGTCGTTGACGGCGGCGTCATTTAAGAACTGCGCCACGCCGGAAATAATCGGCGGACAGCCCTTGTCGTTGCCCATCGCGTCAATCGCTATTTTCATCGCGCCCCTTTATCAATTCTTAATCAGAGTTGTGCGGAAATCTTCTAATTAAAAATTACCAATTAAAAATTAAAAACGGTGGAGTTGGTCTTAAAAATGCGCGAAGCGATTTTGATAATCAAACCCCGAAATTCTTAATTGTTAATTTTTAATTGTTAATTGAGGTCAGTGCGCCGCGACTTCGACGCGCTTTTCGCCGCCGTAGTAGCCGCAGGTCATACAGACGCAGTGGGGTAATTTTTGCGCGTTGCAACGCGGACATTCGCCGAAATTGGGCGCGACGAGCGCGTGATGACTCCGACGTTGGCGCTTTTTCATTTTGCTGGTTTTCAGCCGAGGAACTGCCATATTTCTCTCCTAACCTAATTTGTGAGGTGAACAAAACGGCGCAAAATGTATGGGTAACGCGGTGGCGGTCAAGAGTCGCCCGCGCCGCCCGGCGCGGAAAAAAGAGAAAAGAGGCGAAAGACAATTACAAAATTAAAAATAGTGGAGTTTGACTTTTAGTTCGTCTCGCGCCGCCTTTTTTGCCGCCGGCAACCAATCGCGTGAGGTTGCCCACCATATCGACCATATCGTTCGATGTCGCCGCCAATTCTTCCGCCGCGGCGGCGGCGGTTTCGGCGTTCGACGAGTTTTGCGTGGTTACCTGTTCCAACTGCGACACCGCGCCGTTGATGGCGTCAACGCTCGTCGCCTGCTCGTTCGTCGCGCGGGTGATTTGTTGAATCAAACCGCTCACCTGCTCCGACCCTTCCTCAATTTGCTTGAAACTCTTTTCAAGCAAGTTCGCGATTTCCGTCCCGTTTTTCACCCGCGCAATCGTGCCTTCGATAAGGTCCGTCGTGTCCCGCGCCGCCTGCGCCGAGCGTCCCGCCAAATTACGGACTTCTTCCGACACCACCGCAAAACCCTTGCCCGCTTCGCCGGCGCGCGCCGCTTCCACCGCCGCGTTCAACGCGAGGAGGTTCGTCTGAAACGCGATGTCCTCAATCGTCTTGATGATTTTGCTGATTTTTTCCGCCGAATCGTTGATTTCGCCCATCGCCGTCGCCATATCGACAACGTCTTTCGCGCCGCTCATAATCAATTGATTGTTTTGTTGATTCGTTTGATTGGTCTCGTTGGCGCGGGCGGCGGTCGTGCGCGTCATCGCCGCCGTTTGCGCAATCGACGCCGACGTTTCTTCGAGCGACGACGACTGCTCCGACGCGCCTTCCGCGAGCGACTGCGACGCTTGGCTAATCATCGTCGCCGCCGTGTTGACTTGCGTCGAACTCGCGCCCAAGCCGCCGATTACTTCGTTCAACGCGGCGGTCAACGTGTTGACGACGACGATGGCGACGAGCAGACCGACGGCTAAACCGACGACGCTACCGAGCGCCATCAGTCGCGCGACGAACTTGGCGGTGCTGTCGCCTTCGGTCGCGAACGAGTTTAAGTCGTCCCAATTGGCGTCCATCATCCGCTGAATATCTTCCGTCATTTTCTGCCAAATCGGCATCCCGCTTCGTTCGTAAAGTTCCATCGCCTGTCCGTTGCTGTTGACGCTTAACAGCCGCGCGATTTCCAACCGTTGCGGTTTGACGACGTTGGTCAACTCGGTTTTCAATTCGGCGTAATCAGCCGCGTCCGCGCCGGTCGTCAACCGCAGACAATCGTCGAGAAACGCCATCGCCCGCGTCATCTCCTCGTCCACCGTTTGCATATTTGACGCGATTTCCCGCGCGTCGGTCGAAACGACGGACGCCGCCATCAACAATTGCGATTTCAGCAAGCCAATGCGCAGACGGGCGACCATGCCAAACAAACGCTCCGCGTCGTTGTCGTCGTTGGCAATCAACCGGTCGAGCGCGTTCATTTGGGCGAATAATTTCGCGTCCACCGCGTCGTAGTATTTCTCGATGCCGGTAAAAATCCGCGCGGCTTTCCCTTTGGTGTTTTGGCGCGTCAGGGCGGCGGCTTGTTCGCAAACAACCAGATATTTGGCGAATTCGCCGCGGATGTAATCGGGAAAATTCCGTTTATCGGCGGAAGCGCCGGCGGGCAGATAATCGACATATTCCGTCGCGGCGGTTTGCAAAAATTCATCGTTTTCGGCAAAGCGCCGGTGGATGTCCGCCATTGCCGTTTCGTCGTCTGCCAACAACAATTCGCGCATCGCGTTGCCTAAGTCCCAAACCGCCGTGTCGATGGTGGCGACGCGGTTGGTTCGTTGCGTGGTCAGACCGCTTTGATGCATTAAACGCGACACTTTGCCGAGCGAATAAAATCCGAGCCCCGCGATGCCAATCGCGACGACAATCAGCAACCCGACCACTAAATAAATCTTCTTGCGCAAACTCATTGCCGTCTCTCCTTCGGTTTAAGAGATGTTCGCTGACCACCAAAAAGATTAGAGCGGATTTTTATTTTTTCGCCAACGGGAAGTTGCCGCGCGCCGCGCGAATTCGGCAAAAAAAAATCCGAGAGTGTTGCCTTTTTGCCCTTGCGAAGTCCAAGCGTTAATTTTATTATGCCGTGAAATTTATCGGTCGGCGCGGGCGGTTCGGGCGCCGCCGACGCTGAGCGGCTTCCCGCGCCGGCACACGCTTCAACCGCGCCGCCCTTTTTTCTCCGGCAACCTTTCAAATCCAAATTTCCTGCGACTTCTCAATCTTGCGACTTGCGTCAGACCGGTTGAATCCCGCGGTTGCAATCCGCAAAGCGTAATCCGGCGAGGATAGCCCGTTTTTTGGAAAACGAAATTTTCCGATTTTTTTCTACCGGCGCGCCGCCGGTCTCGCCCGTTTTCGCGCCGTTTTAGAGCGGCAATTTCACGTCAAAAATCCTCGCCTATTCTCAACGAAAGGAACATTCATGCCCGGCTATCGTCCTAATGACAACAACCGCAACGGCAACAACCGCAATCACTACCGCAACGACCGCAACAACAACCGCAACGACCCGCGCCGCCAGCCAAACAGCCGCCGCCGCCCCGTCGGCTTGCCGGCGGACGAGGACGAGGAAATTTACGACCGCCGCCCGCAACCGACGCTCGGCTCCGCGGCGATGCGCGAAGAAGACGGACGGCAAATGACGGACGCCGAGGCGCAGGCGTCGCACGAGCGGATTATCGCCGGACTGTCGCCCGACCAAGCCGCCTCGCGCGAAAAAACGCAAAACGAGGTCTATGAGCAAATCAAGCACGGCGAACTGCACATCGCGGCGCTGAAAAATATGTCGGTCGCCGAATTGCGCGACATCGCCCGCACCGAAAATCTCGGCGACACGGCGGGCTTGGTCAAACAGGACTTAATCCGCACCATCATCCGCAGTCGCGTTACGCAACAAGGCATCGTGTTCGACGAGGGCGTGCTCGAAATTTTGCCGGACGGCTACGGCTTTTTGCGCAGTCCGAAATACAGTTATTTGCCGTGTTCCGAAGACATTTACATCTCGCCCAGTCAAATCCGCCGCTTCGGGATGCACACCGGTTTGACCATTTCCGGGCAGATTCGCCCGCCGAAAGACGGCGAAAATTATTTCGCGTTGTTGCGCGTCGAAACCATCAACAACGAAGACCCGGAAATTTGGAAGTCAACGATTGCGTTCGCGGATTTGACGCCGATTTTTCCCAACGAACGCCTGCTGATGGAAACCGAGCCGCTGGAATTTTCGGGGCGGGTGCTGGATATGGTGATGCCGCTGGGCAAGGGGCAACGGGCGCTCATCGTCGCGCCGCCGCGCACCGGCAAGACGGTGTTGATGCAGACGATTGCCAACGCGATTACCAAAAATTCGCCGGAGACGAATTTAATCGTTCTGCTCATCGACGAGCGCCCGGAAGAAGTTACGGATATGGAGCGGTCGGTGAAAGGCGAGGTCATCAGTTCGACGTTCGACGAGCCGGCGGACCGGCATATTCAGGTCAGCCAAATGGTGATTGAAAAAGCCAAACGAATGGTGGAATACGGGCGCAACGTGGTGATTTTACTCGACTCGATTACGCGCTTGGGACGGGCGTATAACACCGAGGCGCCGCATTCGGGGCGGATTTTATCGGGCGGCGTGGACGCGCAGGCGTTGCAACGCCCGAAGCGGTTTTTCGGCGCGGCGCGGAACATCGAAGGCGGCGGGTCGCTGACGATTATCGGCACGGCGCTGATTGACACCGGCAGTCGGATGGACGAAGTGATTTTCGAGGAATTCAAAGGCACGGGCAACGCGGAAGTGGCGTTGGACCGGCGGCTCGTGAACCGGCGATTGTATCCGGCGATTGACGTGAATTTGTCGGGGACGCGCAAAGAGGATTTAATCGTGAACGCCGACGAATTGGCGCGGATTTGGCAGGTGCGGAAATATCTGAACGATATGAATCCGGTGGACGCGATGGAATTTCTCCACGACAAAATGAAAAAATTCAAAACCAACGCCGAGTTCCTAATGACCATCAATCCAAGCGCGACGAAGTGAAGCGCGAATTCGTTCAAAATACCGGAGTAAAACCATGTCAGACGACCAACCGACCGATTTGCCGAAACATTATTCGGCGGCGGACGCCGAGGCGAAGTGGTATGCCCGCTGGGAAGCCGCGGGCTGTTTCAACTCGGACGTGGATAAAAATCGCTTGCCCTACACCATCGTCATTCCGCCGCCCAACGTTACCGGCAAACTCCACATGGGGCACGCGCTCAACAACACGCTTCAAGACATTCTCATTCGCGTCGAGCGGATGCGCGGCAAAAACGCGCTCTGGCAACCCGGCACCGACCACGCCGGCATCGCCACGCAAAACGTCGTCGAACGCCAACTGCGGCAGGACGGTTTTCACCGCGAGGACATCGGGCGCGAAAAATTCATCGAAAAGGTCTGGCAGTGGAAAGAGCAATACGGCTCGACCATCATCAGCCAACTGAAAAAACTCGGCTCCTCCTGCGACTGGCGGCGCGAGCGTTTTACGATGGACGACGGGCTGGCGCGCGCCGTGCGCGTCGCGTTCGTGCGACTGTATCGCGACGGGCTGATTTATCGCGGGCGCAAACTCATCAATTGGTGTCCGAAAGACCGCACCGCGCTCGCCGACGACGAAGTCGATAAAATCGAAGAAGCCGGACATTTGTGGTATTTGCGCTATCCGGTCAAGAATCCGAAACGCGCCGACCGGCAGTATCTCGTCGTCGCGACCACGCGCCCCGAAACGATGCTCGGCGACGCCGCCGTCGCGGTCAATCCCGCCGACGAGCGCTATCAAGACCTCATCGGACAAACCGTTGTTTTACCGCTGACCGGACGCGAAATTCCGGTTATCGGCGACGCTTTCGTCGAGATGAAATTCGGCTCCGGTTGCGTCAAAATTACGCCGGCGCACGACCTCGCCGACTACGAATGCGGTTTGCGCCACCAACTCGAACAAATCGTGGTCATCGGCGAAGACGGCTTAATGACCGACAAAGCCGGCAAATTCCGCGGTCTCGACCGCTTCCGTTGTCGCGAAAAAATCGTCGCCGAACTCGACGAAAAACATTTGCTCGACAAAACCGAAGACCTGACGCACAGCGTCGGACATTGCTACCGGTGCGGCACGGCGATTGAGCCGTATTTGTCGGAACAGTGGTTTGTCAGTATGAAGCCGCTGGCGGAAAAGGCGATTGCCGCGAGCCAAGCCGGCGAGGTGAAATTTTATCCGGCGCGGTGGGAAAAGGTCTATCTGAACTGGCTGACCGAAGTCCGCGACTGGTGCATTTCGCGCCAAATCTGGTGGGGACACCGCTTGCCGGTGTGGTATTGCGAAAAATGCGGCGAGACGCACGTCGCGGAAACCGCGCCGGCGGAGTGCGCCAAATGCGGGGCGGCGGCATTGCGGCAGGAAACCGACGTGTTGGACACGTGGTTCAGTTCCGCCTTGTGGCCCTTTTCGACGCTGGGCTGGCCCGACGACACCGAGGATTTACGCTATTATTATCCGACCGACGCGCTGGTTACCGACCGCGGCATCATTTATTTTTGGGTGGCGCGAATGGTGATGCTGGGACTGCAATTTATGAAAGAAGTCCCGTTCAAAAGCGTCTATATTCACGGCTCGATTTTGGACGAAAACGGCGCGAAAATGTCGAAGTCCAAAGGCAACGGCATCGACCCGCTCGTGATGATTGACGGCGGGACGCAAACGCGCTTCGGCAAAGAAGTAACTTTTCCGGCGTATGGCGCCGACGTCGTCCGCTATACCCTGTGCGCGCTGACGACCGAGGGGCAGGACATCAAACTGCAACCGACGAAATTCGACCACGCGCGGAATTTCGTCAACAAGGTTTGGAACGTGTCGCGTTTCGTGATGCTGTCGCTCGCCGACAAAACGCTGACGACCGCGCCGGTCGAGGTTAGTCAATGCGGCTTCGCCGACCGTTGGATTTTATCGCGGTTGCAGGCGGTCGTCGAACAAGCCAACGCGGCGTTCGACCGCTTGGCGTTCAGCGAATTTTCGACGACGTTATACGATTTTATTTGGCGCGATTTCTGCGACTGGTATGTGGAAATGGTCAAACCGGCGTTTCGCGAAGCGACGCCGGAATCGACCAATTCGGCGCGGGTGTTGCTCTACACGTTGGACCGGATTTTGCGCTTGTTGCATCCGATAACGCCGTTTTTCACCGAAGAGGTCTGGTCGCGGTTGCGCGAACTCGCGCCAAGTCGCGGACTGACGGATTCGTTGCCGGCGGGCGAATTTCTGATGAAAGAAAAATGGACGCAACCGGTCGCGGAATGGCGGGACGAGGAGTTGGAAATTTCGATAACGGAAGTGCAGGACTTGGTGCGGGCGGTGCGCAACATTCGCGCCAAATATCGGGCGCCGGACGACAAGCCGGTCGAGTTGCATATTTCCGCCGCCGAGGGCAACGCGAAATTCGTGGACCGGATGGCGAATTTTCTCGCCATCATTCGGGCGCGCGCCAACGTCGGCGAAATTTTCGTCGGCGTGGATTTGTTAAAACCGAAAGTGGCGGCGACGGAGGTTTTAGCCGGCGCGCAAATTTTCGTGCCGCTCGCGGGCTTGCTGGACGTGGAAACGGAGCGCAAACGCGCGGAGAAAGAATTGGAGAAAAAGAAGAAATCGCTCTATTCGCTGAATCAGAAACTTCATAATTTCGAGTTCCTGACAAACGCGCCGCCGGCGATTGTCGCGACCGAAAAAGAACGCGCCGCCGACCTCGAACAACAAGTAAAAAACCTGCAAGCCTGGCGCGACGGTCTGCAATAAAGACGGGCTACCATAAAACGGCGCCGGCGGCAAAAAAACCGGTCGGGGCGAAAATTCGCGCCCGACCGGTTTTTAATCGGCGTTTTCGCAAGCGTTTAAGGAGTTTAAGTTTTTAAGAATCTTAAAATTCTTAAAAACCTCAAAATTCTTAAACGCCTAATTTTTTACCCAAAAAAACCGCAATTCGCGCGTCTCCCGCGCCAATCCGTTTAAGTTCGCGCCGCTCAATGTCCGATAAAAATCCCGATTGTCTAAAACGTCTATTCGCGAATAACCATTGAGAGGGCAGGATGAAAATTCTTCGTTGGAGCGGCGCGCTGTTGGCGGCGGGATTCCCTCTGTTCGCCGTGGGGTGTTGGCAAGCCGAGTCGAACACGAATCCTTTTGACGCGGCGCTGACCGACGACGTGCCGGACACGCTGAAAAAAGGTCCTCGCCGCGACTTGCTCGCCCAAGCCGCCGCCGCCGACAACGACCTCGCCACGCCGTTGGAACAACAGTTGCGGGCATTGCGCGAAACGGCGCTCAAACAACGGCAGGAACTGGCGAAAACGCGCGGCTCCGCCGAAGAATTGGCGCGGCGCAACGACGAGTTGGAAAGTTCGTTGCAACTCACCGAGCAACGCATCAAAAAAGTTCAGCGCGTGATGCGAATGATCGGCGAAAATCTCGACGACGGCGACGACTTGCCCGCCGGCGCGTTGTTGGCGTATCAGGGCGGCGACTCGCTCTATCCCGAAAACGAAGTCGCCGTGCCGCGCTCGCCGCGCGCGAAAAAATCCGCCGATTTCGCCAACAATGACGATTGGACGAAACCGGCGGACGGCTTGGGAGAATGGGGTAAGCCCAAAAAATCGGCGGAAACCGAGCCGGAAATTCCGTTGCCGGAGCCGGTGGTCAAAAAAGAAGCGAAGGGCGGCGACCCGTGGGATAATATCGCGTTGCCGTCGATTCGTCCGCGCGGCGACACGCCGCCGCTCAAAAAAACGCCGCCGACCGGCGACGATGTCTGGAATAATTTTTCGCGTCCGTCGCTGTTGCGACCGTCCGTCGCGCCGCCGGCGAGCGCGGCAAGCGATTTGCCGGAGTCCGCCAACGCGACGGCGGGCAATAGCCGGTGGCAAAATTTTAGCGAGAACGAGGTTGAGAGCGGGCTGACGGCGAAGCGGTCGGCGGCGATAATTTTACCGCCGGAAAATTCGGCGACGGATAGCGGGCGTAAAAATACGCGGGCTGACGAATGGGCAATCAACGCCGTGCCGCCGCCCGCGCCATTGCGCGAAGCGCCGCGCGAATCGGCGTGGAAAACCGGCATTGAAGAACCGGAACTCGACAATGCGTGGGAGATGTCCGCCGCCGTGAAAAAGCAGGTTGACGCGCGGGTGATTTTGTGCGACGGCGACGGCAAAGAGGCGACCTACATCATCAGCCGCCGCGTCGGCGACGATATGGTCGAAGGGGCAATCTACCAAGCCGACGCCGACAATATCTTGGTGGTTACGGAGGTCTATGCGACCAACGCCAAAGCCAAACTGCACCCGCGCTACGCGCGCGGCGGCATCGACGCCGACGCGCCGCTCGCCAAATTGGCGCGACTGCCAAAATAAAACTTCACCCGCCCCTCGCGCCGCCGAACCGAAAAATGAAATTAGACCTGTTCTAAACCTACGAGCGAGCAGATTTTCGAGTATAATTTTTTGTTCCGCAAGGAAAAATGACGAAGCAATACCGATGTATTGCGAGGAATTTTGACGCGGCGGAACGGGAAATTAGCCGAAAAGATGCCGCGAATTGGTTGTCGAGCAGGTCTTAAAATAACCTCCCCCGACGGGGAGGTTATTTTCTCTTGCGCGTCGTTGGCGGTCGTATATTATCCTGTGCTTTCATTCGGCAGAAGTAGGCGTAGCCCGTTCGGGCGACGAAATTCTTCTGCTTCGCCGCGCGGATTTCGCGGCGCGAAAAGCGGTTGCTTATGAGCGTCGTTTATCGTTTAGGGGTATGGGCGCTCCGCTAAGTGTGGCAGTTCTGCGCGGTTTTAAGCAAAATAATTTTTCAAAAATTACCGCGGCGTCATTCGTCGCGGTCGGTTTTGGTTCTTTTTTGACCCGTTTAACAAAAGGAGAATTGGCTATGGCTAAGGAGACGTTTGTGCGGAAGAAGCCGCATATCAATGTGGGGACGATAGGTCACGTTGACCACGGCAAGACGACGACGACGGCGGCGATAACGGCGGTGTCGGCGGCGTTAT
>JAISJR010000077.1 GCA_031261425.1 Planctomycetota bacterium | reverse complement strand
ACCCTGGGTAGCGGTTCGCGAAGCGAACCATCCGACAGTCCCGCCGCGCGGTTTGCGGCGGCAAACGCCGCCGGTGGCGGCGAAAGCGGTTCGCCAAAACGCGGCGAACCGTCCAATTTCGGTTGGTTGCTCCGCAACCTCTAACCCAGGGTGGCGCGGCTGATAGAGCATCGCCGCTTACCCTGGGCTGATATATTTCGCGCTTTCAGCGCGGCGGTCGGAATAATTATCAAAATTACGCGAAGTGAATTTGCGAATCAAACTCCACAATTTTTAATTTCTAATTGTTAATTGTTCTTTCACTGTCCACCGCTTACTGTTTCTCGCCGCGCTTCGCGCATTGCAAATCGGCGGCAATAAATTGCCGCCGAAAACCGTCCACCGCTCGCCGCCCTTTCAACTGCAACCGCCATCGTTATATTCCGCCGCTTTGTTTTTACCGGACGCGGGATTAACGGCAATGGCAGACGAACGCCCCAATTTAATGAAACTTCTCGACCGCGTGCGCGACTTGCCCGCGTTGCCGCAGGTGTTGATGAAATTGTTGCGGTGCATCAACGACGAGGTAAGCGGCGCGCAACAGGTCGGCTCGGTGGTGTCGCACGACACGGCGCTGGCGACGAAGGTCTTGCGCGTGGCGAATTCGTCGTTTTACGCGCGGTCGAGCCATGTCGATTCCATCCAAGAAGCGATTACGATTGTCGGTTTTTCGACGTTGCGCAGTTTGACGGTCAGTTCGTCGGTCATCAGTTATTTCGGCTCGCGAACCGGTTTTTCGCATTTGGCGTTTTGGCAACAGTCGCTCGGCGTGGCGTTGCTCGCCGAATTTTTGGCGAAGCAGTCCCGCGTCGTGAACGCCGGCGGCGCTTTCACGGCGGGATTGTTGCACGACATCGGCAAAATCGTTTTTGAACAAAATCTGCCGAAAACGTTCGCCGGCGTTTTGGCTTACGCGCGCGCTAAAAAATTGACGTTTAACGCGGCGGAAAAATTGTTGGTGGACGGTTCAAGCGCCGAGTTGGCGTCGGCGCTGGCGAAACACTGGTCGTTGCCGGAGGTGTTGCAGGGCGTAACGGCGCACTGGGAACATCCCGAACGGTGCCGCGACGCCGCGACCGGTCGGCTGACGGCGACCGTGCATTTGGCGCGATATTTGTATCGGGCGCAAGGCACGGACGCGACGCTCGATTTTGACGAACTCGGCGAAATCAACGAACAGATGTGGGCGGCGCTGTCGTTGCCGCCGCTGACCGAATTAGCCCTGTCAATCTACGAATGTATCGCCAGAACGCAGGTGCTCACCGGCGAAATCAACGGACTCCTCAAAACCCCGGCGCCGAAAACAACCAAAAATTAAAAACGGCGGCGGAGCGTTCACCTCTAACAGCCGATGCTTGACGTTTTTCTTATTTACTTGCGCCACGCCGGCGCGCGTATCGGCGTCCGAGCGCGTGCGTCATTTTCCCCGACCATAACTCACCGGCGCCAAAAATCGTCTTGACAGTCGGCGTCATCGCAAATATCATAAATGCAGTTAAGTTTGTGGTTAATTGGTCTTGGCGAAAGGGAAATCGATGAAACGCGCAATACTTGCCGCCTTGGCGGCGTGGGCGGCGATGACGATGAGCGGGGCGGCGGCGGCGGAAGAATTGGTCGTCGGGTTTCAGCAAGGCGGCAGTTCGGTGTTGCTGATGCTCGGCAAAGAGGAAAAATTCTTCAACGACGACGCGACGAAGTTCATTCATTTTCTCAGTTCCGCCGACGGACTGAACGCGCTGAACTCCGGCAAAATCGACGTCGGCGCCTCGTTCGGCACTTGCGCCCCGCTGACGTTCGCCACCAAAGGCGCGCCGTTCGTGATTATCGCCGGCAATCTCGCGGGCGGGCATCCGATTGTTACCAAACCGGAAAACGCCGAGAGATTAAAAGATATTACCGGTTTTAAGGGGATGAAAGTCGGCACGCCGCGACTGTTCACCTCCGATGTCGTCTGGCGCGGCGCGTTGTTCAAAGCCGGACTGAAACCCGGCGTCGATGTGGAAATCGTCGAATTCAAACGTCCGGTCGATGTGTTGGAAGCCGTCAAAAGCGGCAAAATCGACGCCGGCGTCGGGTCGTCGGCAATCACCGTGCAGGCGCGCGCCGCCGGTTTGGCGATTCCGCTCTTCACCAACGACCTGTTCCCCGAACATCCCTGTTGCCGCATTGTTACCACGCGCGCGGTGCTGAAAAACAAGCGCCCCGAATTAGTGCAATTGGTGAAAGGGCTGATTTTAGCCGAGAAAAAATTCCGCGAAGACCCGGAAAGCGCGGTGCGGGCAAATATCCGTCAACAAAAATTTACCGAAGAATTGGCGCGGGAGTTGTCGCTCGAACCGCATCAGATTTACAACGCCGACCCGAACACCCAAGGCGTGCTGAAAATGTGGGAATATATGTTGGCGTGCGATTATTTGCAGTCCGACTTAAACCCGCGCGATTTAATCGACACGTCGCTCTATCTCGACGCGCTGACGGAACTGCGCCGCGAACAACCCGCCGCCGAGAAATACTGGGCGGAAATCGCCGCGCGTTATCAAGAATGGAACGAGGGGTAATTTCGCGCGTTTTTTTCAACCTTTTACGTCGGGGCGAACTTCGGTTCGTCCCGTTTCTCAATCGTCGGGATTTTTGCGCGTAACTCACGTTACGCGCAGAAAAAAAGAGAAGCCACGAATGGACACGAAAAGAACTTAACACGAATTTTCACGAATTAGACGAATTAACACGAAACCGAGCGAAGCGAAGGTTAGTGGGCTTTCCAAATTTTTT
>JAISJR010000033.1 GCA_031261425.1 Planctomycetota bacterium | reverse complement strand
GGACGGAATGTTGGTTAATGATAATTAAACCGACATTGCGTCCCTAACGGGACGCGACTTTATGGCGGCGGCGTTTCTACCGACAGATTGCCCCTAACGGGGCAAACAGCCGATTAGTTAGATATTCGGATAGGTTCTTAATTCGCTTCGCGCAACTTTCAACTGCTCACTGCTCACTGTCCACTGCTCTCCCGCTTCGGTTGCAGAATGACATACGTCGGCACGCCGATAATTTGGTAATACGCCGTCAGCGCGGCGCCGAGCGGTTGGCGCGGGTCGTCCAAGACCGTTTCGACTTTGACGTAATCGCGCAAACGTTCCGTTACCGCCGCGTCAATCAGCGTCGTCGCTTTCATCGCGTCGCAACTCTTGCACACCATTCCCGTAAAATCGACCAGCACCGGCTTGTTTTCACGGCGGGCTTCGCGCAACGCCGCGACGAAATCCGTCCGCCAACCGGCGAGCGCCGGCGTTTTCTCGACGGCATTTATATCCGCGTTTATATCCGCGTGGCGCCGCGCCAATTGCGCGCCAAGGTAGCCGTAATAAACCGCCATCGCCAAAATCAAGACGCCGAAAATTTGCTTCACCCGCTTCATCCACCGCCCGGGTTTCGGCAGTTTCGCAATGCCCGCGCCGAGCAACGGATACGGCAAACCCAAGCCGACGCCGAGCAAAAACGGCAACAATAAACCGTGATATTCGCCGCGCGCCGCGAGGTCGGCGGACAAGACCAACACCCACACCAACACCGGCGCGACGCAGGCGCCCGCGAGCAACGCGGTCAACGCGCCGAGCAAAAACACGCCGATTTTTTTATGCGGGTCGAGGCGGATTTTTTGCCCGCGCGAAAAGTCGAGTTCCCAGACGTCGAACATCGCGAGCGCCAACGCCGCGAAAATCGCCGCCAATAAAAAGTTAAACCACGGCACGGAATTTAACGCCCCGAAGCGCGCGCCGACGACCACGACGACAAGTCCCAAAATGCCATAAACGAGCGCCATACCGCCGCCGTATAACGCGCCGAGCGCCAAGCCGTGCCGCCCGCCTTTATGACCCGCCGCGCCGATAATCGCGAGATTTATCGGAATCATCGGCAACACGCACGGCGTCAAATTCAGCAACGCGCCGAGCGGAATCAGCAACAACGCGACCGCGAGCAAACCGTATTTTTCGCGCCAATCGTCGAGATATTTGGTCAAGGGCGCGTCGCCTTGCAACCACCCGATAAATTCGTCGCGCGGAATGTAACCGGCAACGCTCCCCGCGACGGCGAATTGGTCGGCAAGTCCGCGCCATTCATTAACGATAGACGTCGCGGCGGCATCCGGTAAAGCAACGGCGGCATTGGGCAACGGCGAGGCGGCGTCCGGTAAAGTAGCGGCGGCGGCGCTCGCGAGAAAAGGCGGCGGCGCGTCGTAACTGACGGACAACGTTTGCGTCGCCGGCAAATAACATATTTCGCCGGTGCATTGCTGATAAGTCAGACCGAACGTCAGCGGCGAGGGAATTTTACCGCCGTCCGCCGCCTGCAAGCGATAGCGCAACGTAACGTCGCCGGCATAGACCGCTTCTTTGACGGTCGGCGACTTGACGGGGAGCGTCGCGCCGTCGAGCGTCTCGGCGGGGAGCGTCTCGGCGCGAATTGCCGGCGATAATAAAACGCCGGTTTTCTCGGCATAAAGATATGAATCCGGCGGAATCGCCAGTTGCACGCTTAACTCCGCGCCGTCCGGCGTGGCGACGAGATGCGGCGTGATGACCACGGCGCTCGCCGGCTTTTTGGCGAACGTCCGCCATTCGCCGGCGGCGGACGCGGCGACGAACAGTAAAAATAACAGCGCGAAACGGCGGCGGAAAAAAGTCATAAATTGTCTTTCAGACATTTGGGCAAACATTTTGGCAAATACGAATAAAAAAGAGAGATTTTTTTGTCCACGAATTACACGAATTACACGAAGTTAAAGAGCCGGAAAACGGACAAAAAAATTTGGAAAGCCCACTAACCTTCGCTTCGCTCGGTTTCGTGAAAATTCGGGTTAAGTTCTTTTCGTGTTCATTCGTGGCTTCTCTTTTTTTTTTGCGCGTAACGTGAGTTCGTAATTTTTAATTCGTAATTATTGGCGGTTGCCGGACAACTCAATAGCGTTTAATTTCAAAGGGAACTTGCCCCGTCGCCGCCGCCGTCGCCGGAAAACCGGACTTCCACTTCATCTTATCGTCATCGACGCGATAGACCTTTTTTGCCCGCGCAATCAGGAAAAAATCCAAAAAAAGTTTCCGTCCCATCGCTTGTAATTTTTGCGCCGCCACGTTTTCCCGCGCCGCCCTGCCCGTGTGCGCAATCTCCCCCGGCGCCGCATAGACGTAAGCGAACTTTTGCGCGGCGGCGCGAAAATTCTCGCTGTCGGTGGTTACGACAACGCGGCAACCGGCGTTTTCCGCGTGAATTGCCTGTAAATGACCGAGACAACGAGCCAACAAATCTTCCCATTCCGGCGGCGGCAACACCGGCGAGTTGTCCGCTTCGCCCAATTCGTCGTGCAATAATCGCTGAAAGCGAAAACCGACCGCGACATATTCGCCGCCGATTTCCCGCCGGCACTCGTCAAGCATTTTTGCCAAATCCGGTTGCGGGCGAAACAATTCGTTAAACAAACGGGGAAAGTCGCCGATGCTCTGATAACTGCCGGACGACCAAAGATAAGCGCCTTGACGCGGCGCGTCTTGACGAGGAGCGTCTTGACCCGCTTCGGCGAACCGCGCGATAGCGGCGTCTAAAATCGCGGGCGCGGAAAACATCGACGAATTACGGATTACCGCCGCCGGTAAAGCCGCCGCCATTTCCGCCGGACTAATCCGCCAGTCATAAACATTCGGCGCGAGAAAATCCGCCAGATTGAACGGACAAGTAAAGAAAATCTTAAAGCGGCAATTCAGCGTTTGACTCGTTTGATAGAGTCCGATTAGGCGGTGCAGACGGTCGGCAAAACCGGCGGGTTCGCCGCTGTGTTCAAAGAAAACAAGTGTTCGTTCGTTCGTTCGTTCGTTCGTTCGTTCGTTCGTTATGTCGCGGCGTCCGCCTAACCGACTGCGCCCGAACGCGGCGACGACCGCCCAACGTTCTCGCCACGACCGGTCGCGCCCCCACAAAATGTCGTAGTAGGTGAACAACAAGTCGCGCCAACGGCGGCGTTGGAAGCGGTCAAAAATGCAACACGTGCATAGCCGAATGATGAGTTTGTGAAGCATATTTACCTTTGTCGGCGTTTCGGCAAAAAAACAGCGAGCGCTACCGGCGTAAAAGATTCGTCCAATTTTCAGGAAAACCGAGATGGCGCAAATCAATATCGTCGGCGTATTCGATGACCACACTTTCGATGGCGGGTAAAATTTGCCGATGCCATTTCGCCTCGTCGGGATAGAGGCGGCGCAGGCAGAGCATCATTGCCCACAAGCGACGTTTGGCGTTGTCCGCAACGACAATCGCCGCCGGAATGACGCTAAAAAGTTGAAAATACAAGCGTCCGTAATGCGCGCAGATATTACGAAGCGTCGCGCCGCAACGGAGCCAACTTTCCAAGACGCTCGGCGTGGCATTGAACGTTTCTTTCGCGAATTTTTGTTGGTCGCAGAGCGGCATATCGGCATAAAACCGCGACAACATCCCAAAGGTAAAAATCTCCACCGCCACCCATAGCGGAAACTCGCCGCCGTATTTTTCGAGATGATGCGCGACAAACGGCACGGCTTTATGCTTGGCGATTTCTTTTTTCAGGTGTTCGATAAAAACTTGATGTCGATGCCGCGCGTTAAAATTTCGGGCGTCCCAATAGCCGCCCGCGCCGTATTTTTGCGCGTGATAAAACGAAAGTTTGGCGCGTAAAAATATCTCGACTTCTTCAAGCGCCGCAAACAGAATCAACCGCAACCGCCGGTCAAATTCGTAGATTTGATAAACTCTTTGAAAGGTCGTGCCGGCGCGATAAGTTTCATCGCCGTTTTTGAAAGGTAAAAGATAGGCGGAGAGGCGGTAATAATTGACTTGCGCGAGGATTTGTAAGGCGTGATTTTCATCGGCAATAACGCAACCGCGTTCGCGCAATTTCCGCAACTGTTCGGGATAGGTTAAAAAAGGTTTCATCGGCGGCATAAATAAAAATGTCCCCCCTCACATCACCGCTTGCCGCAAGAGCAAACGGGAGAGGTTCAGGGGGTCCTGTCGCGCCGCATTGTATCGCGCTTTATCGCTAATTACAACCATTTTTTCGCGTCGCGATTAGATTCGCGTTCGACTAATTCGCCGCGGATTTCGCGCGGCGCGAAATCATTGTCCGCACAATTTCAGCATCGCCGCTTCGTCAATTACCGCCACGCCGTATTGGCGGGCTTGGTCCAATTTGCTTCCCGCGTCCGCGCCCGCGACCACATAGTTGGTCGTTTTGGCGACGCTACCGACCACTTTGCCGCCCGCCTGCTCGATTATTTTTTTCGCCTCGTCGCGTTTCAGATGCGGCAACGCGCCGGTCAAGACCAAGGTTTTACCGGCGATTGCGCTCGCGGCGGCAAGCGTTTTTGGCGGTTGCGTCATATTCACGCCCGCGGCGCGCAACCGTTCAATGATTTCTCGATTGTGTTCGTCGGCGAAAAAATCGATTAACGACTGCGCGGCGATTTCGCCCAGCGTCAATTTGACTTCGCTCAATTTGCCCGCTTCGCTACGGAAAGAAAACGTTTCGCCGGTCGCAATCAATCCAACGAGCGGCGCGACTTTTCGGTATTGACGCGGGTCGGAGAAAAAATCGACGAACGCTTGCGCCGCTTTTTCGCCGACCTTTTGCCGACCTAACGGCAACGCGGCGATTTTCGCGACCGTCAAACCGGCGTTTTCCGGCGACGCCGCGTTTTTTATCGCGTCGAGCGTCTGGAAAAAATCGGCGATAACCACAATCCGCTTATCGCCGTGATGCGGAATTTTCAACGCCTTCAACACCCGCGCCAAAGCGTGTTTTTCCGCCTCCTTATCGAAGTTCGCGTTCATCAAGTCGTCAATCGTCGAAAAATGCTCGGCGACCACGCGCGCGTAATTTTCGCCGATATGCGGAATCGTCAGCGCGGTCAACAACTGCGCCAACGTTCGCGTTTTCGCGGCGGCGAGCGCCGCCGTTAAATTTTTTACATTGAGTTCGTAAATGTTCAAATCAATCGCGGCGATTTCGTCCGCCGTCGCCGCGCCTAATTTTTCCGGCGCGCGAAAATACTTTTCCGCCAACGCGGCGCGAATTTTGGCGGTGGCGATTTTTTGCGCGGCAAAAATTTCTTGCAAGGTCGCGGCGTCGGCAAACGGGGGGTGTCCGCGCAACCACGACAAGGAAGCGACAATTTCGGCGGCGCGTTTTTCGCCGATTTTTTCCGGTTTGCTCGCCAGCATCGCCAACTGCTCCGGCGTCAAATAAAACAAGTCCGCCACCGAGCCGACCATTTTCAACGCCAGCAATTGGTCGATGGTTTCCTCGCCGAAACCGGTGATGTCCAGCGCGTCCCGCGCCGCGAAATGAATTAACCGCTCCCGCAACTGCGCCGGACACGCGCCGTTCGGGCAGTAAGACGCGACTTTGTCCGCGTCTTTCACGACGGCGGCGCCGCACGCCGGACACGTTTCCGGCATCGTCAACACCGCCTCGTCGCCGCGCCGTTTTTCCGGCAGATTTTTGATTACTTGCGGAATAATCTCGCCGGCTTTTTCGATGACCACGCGGTCGCCGACGCGCAAATCATGGGCGCGAATGTAGTCGAAATTATGCAACGTGGCGCTGGCAATCGTCGAGCCGCTCAACCACACCGGCGTCAAATCCGCGACCGGCGTCAACGTGCCGAATTTGCCGACTTGCCAACGGATGTTCGCCAACGTCGTCTCGGCTTGTTCCGGCAAAAATTTGTAAGCCGCCGCCCACACCGGCGCTTTCGCGTCGTTGCCGAGTTCGCGTTGCGCGGCGACGGCGTTGACCTTGACGACCATCCCGTCGGTGTCGTAAGGCAAACGACGGCGGAGCGCGTCGAGTTCGTCGCGGCGGGCGATAATTTCTTCATAAGTTGCGCACAGTTTAACGTGCGGATTGGTCGGCAAACCGAGTTCGCCGAGAACGGTGAGAATTTCCGCTTGCGAAGCGGCGTTCATCGCGGCGGCGTCCGGCGTGGCGTAAAAAAACGCCGCCAAACCGCGCGCGCGGATAATCGCCGGATTTTTGACTTTCAACGTGCCGGCGGCGGCGTTGCGCGGATTGGCGAAAACCGGGTCGCCGTTCGCTTCTTGTTCGGCGCGGAGACGCGAAAAATTTTCGCGCGGCAAATAGACCTCGCCCCGAACTTCGAGCCGCGCCGGTAGCGCCGGTAAATTTTTGGTCGGCGTTAGTTTTAGCGGCACGCCGGCGACTTGCCGCAAATTGTCGGTGATGTCCTCGCCCTCGCGCCCGTCGCCGCGCGTCGCGCCGAGCGTCAATTGACCGTGTTCGTAAAGCAACGCCACCGCGAGACCGTCGATTTTGAGTTCGGTCATAAAACCGCCGGACGCTAAATTTTTGCTGTGCAAACCGGCGCCGACGCGGTCGCAGAATTTTTTCAAATCGGCGGCGTCATAAGAATTGTGCAAAGACAACATTCGCTCGCGGTGCGTGATTTTTTTGCCGGCGGCAAGCGCGGACGCGCCCGCGCCGACCGTTTGCGTCGGGCTGTCGGGCGAGCGGAATTCGGGGTGTTCTTTTTCGAGCGCGACAAGTTCGCGCAGAAGCGCGTCGTAATCGTAGTCGCTGATTTCCGGCGCGGCGCGGAGGTAATAGAGTTCGTTATGACGACGAATCGCCGCGACGAGTTCGCGGTGGCGCGACGCGGTGTTTTCGCTAAACAGGTCGGACATTGGACGGACTCCGGCAGGCGAGGAGCGCTAACCGGCGAAAACCGCGCCGCCGCGCGCGACCACGCGCTTAACATTTTTCAGACACGAAAAATCCCGCCGCGTTTTTTCGGCGAGCGCGCGAAAATACGAGGTCTCTTCGGCAATACTCATATTTTGGGTCGCGGCGCACAAACGGTCGCGAATCGCGTCAACTTCGTCTTCAATCGGATTTTTGTTTGCCATTTTCAAGCGCCTCTCGACGGCACGGCGAGTTGTTTAATAACCGGTGCTTTGCCCCGTAGGGGTAAGATGTCGGTAGAAACGCCGCCGCCTAAAATCGCGTCCCGTAGGGACGAAATGTCGGTAATAATCGACAACCGACATTCCGTCCCTACGGGACTAATAACTTTGGGGATGCCGTTTTCTACCGACATTTCGTCCCGATGGGACGTAATTCGTAATTCGCAATTCGCAATTCGCAATTCGTAATCGTTAAATCGGATACCACTTCACCTGCCACGGCAGACCGCGGTCGCCGACCGCCGCCATAAATTCCGCGTTCGGCAATTGCTCGACGTTCCACACGCCCGCCCGCTTCCAGACGCCGCGCAAATACAATTCCGCGCCGAGCGCCGCCGGCACGCCCGTGGTGTAACTGACCGCCTGCGCGCCGGTTTCTTGATGACATTGCGCGTGGTCGCAAACGTTGTAAATCAAACATTTCCCCGGCGAGCCGTCTTTTTTGGCGCCGCAAATTAAACAGCCAATCGACGTTTTACCGGTGTAGTTGTCGGAGAGCGAGCCGGGGTCGGGCAACAACGCCTGCAAAAATTTCAGCGGCACGATGTCGCGCCCCTCGAATTTCACCGGCGTAATCGAGGTCAGCCCGACGTTTTGCAACACGCGCAAATACGTCAAATACTCGTCGCCGAACGTCATCCAAAAACGAATCCGTTTCAATCCCGGAATGTTCTGCACCAGCGATTCTTCTTCTTCGTGATAGAGCAAATACATTTTCCGCTCGCCGACTTCGGGGAAATCAAAATACTCCGACCGCGACAGCGGCGGAATCGTTTTCCACTCGCCGAGTTCCCAATAACGACCGGGTTGCGTGATTTCCCGAATGTTAATCTCGGGATTGAAATTCGTCGCGAAAGCGTGTCCGTGATTGCCGGCGTTGCAGTCAACGATGTCAATACATTCAATCGTCGAAAAAAGTTCGTCGCGCGCGTAGGCGCAATACAAATTGCTTTGTCCGGGGTCGAAGCCGCAACCGAGAATAGCGGTAACGCCCGCCTCCGCGAAACGCTCGCGATACGCCCACTGCCATTTGTATTCAAATTTCGCTTCGGTCGGCGGCTCGTAATTGGCGGTGTCGAGATACGCCGTCCGCGTCGCCAAACAAGCGTCCATAATCGACAAATCCTGATACGGCAACGCGACGTTAATCACGATGTCCGGCTGTTCTTTTTTGATGAGGGCGGTCAGCGCCGGAACGTCGTCGGCGTTGACGCAGGCGGTGGCGATTTCGCGTCCGGTGTGGGCGCGGATTTTGGCGGCGATGGCGTCGCATTTGGCGACGGTGCGGCTGGCGAGCGTAACGGCGATTTCGGGGCGCTGGGCGCATTTGTGCGCCACCACGTTGCCGACGCCGCCCGCGCCGATGACGAGAACTTTGGACATAAACGGCTCCTTTCGGTAAAAAAGAACTTATCCGCCAATCAACGCGAATTGCGGCGGATTTTCACGAATTTCTTTTTAACAGAAAGGGACGGCGGGAAAAAAAAATTAACAATTGACAATTAACAATTAACAATTAACGCGCAAAAAAAATGAGAAGCCACGAATGAACACGAAAAGAACTTAACACGAATTTTCACGAATTAGACGAATTAACACGAAACCGAGCGAAGCGAAGGTTAGTGGGCTTTCCAAATTTTTTTTGTCCGTTTTCCGGCTCTTTATTTCGTGTAATTCGTGTAATTCGTGGACAAAGAATATCTCTTTTCTCTTTGATAATTACTCCTCGATAATTGTTAATTGTTAATTCTTAATTGTTAATTGCCGAAGCCGGCGGCAATGCCGCTAAAACTCCAACGCCAAGCCGATTTGCCCGCGATGGCTACGTTCGTTTTCGCCCATATTGAAATCGTAGGACACGGTCGCCGAAAGGCGGTCGGTGAGTTGGGCGCGGACGTTGGCGCTAAGTCCCAACACGTCCGGCGCCAAGGCGTCGCCGCGACTCGTATAACGGTTGCCGCGCGGGTCGTTCGTGAAATGAATCGGCGTATTCAGCGCGAGGTCGCCCCAGCGGTGTTGATAGTAGGCGGCGCCGCCGAACGAGACCTTTTTTTGCGGAATGACGTAATTTAATCCGGCGCCGACGCGCAGGCGATAAACGCCGGCGAAAGCGGCGTCGTAACGCAGGTTGTAGGGGTCGTCATAGACGGTCGGGAAGAATGGCGAATA
>JAISJR010000032.1 GCA_031261425.1 Planctomycetota bacterium | reverse complement strand
CGGCGGCGAGAGCGGTTCGCCAAAACGCGGCGAACCGTCCAATTTCGGTTGGCGCTTCGCGCCGTCTTTACCCAGGGTGGCGCGACGATAGAGCGTGTCGCTTACCCTGGGCTAATATACGTCGCGCTTTCAGCGCGGCTGTCGGAATAAATTATCAAAATCGCGTAACACGAGTTACAAATCCAAAATTTTTAATTTTTAATTTTTAATTTAGTTCACCGCCTCCGCCTCAAACTCACGCTTGCCGTTTAGCCGCCAACTTTTGACCGCCGCCGATTTGCCTTTTTCGACCGCGACGATGACGTAGGAATAAAACGGTAGCGCGTGGTCGCGGTCATACTCCGACGGTTGCGCCGGATGGTCGGGGTGCGAATGATAAAAACCGAGCAATTCGCGGCGTTCCTGCCGCGCCGTTTTTTCCGCGCGCATTAGGTCTTCCGGCTCAATCCGAAAGCGGTGAAATTGCTCGCCCGCGTCGAAACGATTGGCTATCGGCAAAATTTTTTCGCCCACGCGCCGGTCGTCGTCGATAAGCGTTCCGAGCAGGATGCCGCAACCCTCGTTAGGATACGCGGCTTCGGCTTCGCGGACAATCGCCGCCGTGATTTCCGGGGAAAGCGTCAGCATTTTTTGTCCGGTTAAAAACGATTAACAGTTCGAGTTACGCGCAAAAAAAAAGAGAAGCAACGAATAAACACGAAAAGAATTTAACACGAATTTTCACGAAACCGAGCGAAGCGAAGGTTAGTGTGCTTTCCCAATTAGACGAATTAACACGAATTTTTTATTTCGTGTAATTCGTGTAATTCGTGGACAAAAAAATCACTTGTCCCAGAATTTATCCGACAGATACCGTCCGCCGCCGTCGGCGAGAATCGTTACCACGACCGCGTCGCGGGGCAGTTTCGCCGCGATTGCCGCCGCCGCGCAGACGTTGCCGCCGGAACTGATGCCGACAAAAAGCCCCTCTTCCCGCGCCAACCGCCGCGCCATTTCATAGGCGCTTTCCGTTTCGACCGGCGGATAGCCGTCGGGCAAATTCGCGTCGAAAAACCCCGGTTTGAGCGTGCTCGCCAAGTGCTTGGTGCCTTCGAGACCGTGCATCGGCGAATCCGGTTGCGCGGCAAAAACTTTGATTGCCGGATTAAATTCTTTCAGCCGCCGCGAGACGCCGGTGAACGTTCCCGACGTGCCGGTGAGCGCGACGAAATGCGTGATTTTTCCGGCGGTTTGCCGCCAGATTTCCGGCGCGGTCGTTTCGTAGTGCGCCCGCCAATTCGCGTCGTTGTGATACTGGTCGGGATAAAAGTATTTTTCCGGCGCGGCGTCGTATTCGCGCCGCGCGGCGTAATAGGCGCCGTCGGAACTTTCGAGCGGGTCGGTGGCGACGATTTCCGCGCGATAAACGCGAATGATTTTTTGCCGCTCGGCGGAAGCGTTCGCCGGCATATAAATTTTCACCGGCGTCCCCAACGCCGCGCCGAACATCGCGTAGGCGATGCCGGTGTTGCCGCTGGTGGCGTCGATTAACGATTTGCCCGGTCCTAATTTGCCGGTCGCGAGACCGTCCAACAGCATCGCCTTGGCGGCGCGGTCTTTCACCGAACCGCTGGGATTGAGAAATTCCGCTTTCGCGAAAATTTGCGCGCCCCCGACGGCGCGGGATATTCTTTCCAACGGTAAAAGCGGCGTATCGCCGACGGCGTCAAATAAATTCATCGTAGTTTTTGCGAGCGCTTACAAGTGAAAAGTTGAAAGTTGAAAGTTTAGCGTTGAAAAATCAAGAGTTAATTTTAACTTTCAACTTTTAGCGCGATTTCAAGGTTTCAATTAAAAATTAGAAATTAAAAATTAAAAATCGCGGAGTAATTTGGCGCGAGGCGAATCGAAAATCAAACTCCGCCATTTTTAATTTGTAATTTTTAATTTGTAATTTTTCTCAACTCTAAACTCTAAACTCTAAACTCTAAAAAAAATGCGCTATCAAACCGGCGAAAAAATTACGTTCACCGTCAACCGTCCGTTAGGCGACGCGCGTCCGCGGCGGTTGTGCGATTACGTGGCGGCGCGCCTCGGCATTTCCGGCAAACGCGCCGACCGGTTGGGCGCGCTCGGCGCGGTCAAATTCAACGGCGAAACCGTCGCGGAAAAGACGGCGCGTCCCGTAACCCAAGGCGACGTTTTCACGATTGAAATTCCCGCCGATTGGTTGCCGCATTTGGTCGAGACGCCGATGGCTTTGGCGATTTTATACGAGGACGAATTTTTTGTCGCGGTCGATAAACCGAGCGGCATTTTGGTGCATCCGGCGCGGGGACACGCTTTTGGCGACTCGTTGCAAAACGGCGTGTTGTGGCGCTATCGCGCCGACCGGCGTCCCGACAAAACGATTGCGCCGCCGCATCGTTTGGACAAGGACACGTCCGGCGTGATGTTGTTTTCGCGCTCGCAAAAAAGTTATATCGCGCTGTGCCGGATGTTCAAAAATCGCGAAGTGCGCAAGACCTATTGGGCGCTCGTCGAGGGGGCGCCGCCGTGGGACGCGATGACGGCGGACGCGCCGCTCGGCGCGCATCCGCAAAATCCGGCTATCGGCGCGGTCGTGGCGGACGGCAAAACGGCGCGGACGGAGTTTATCGTCAAGCGACGCGGCGCCAAAATGTCGTTGGTCGAAGCGTCGCCGCACACCGGACGCGCGCACCAAATCCGCCTGCATTTGCAACATCTCGGCTATCCGATAATCGGCGACCGCGATTACAACCCCGACTCGGCAATCGCCTTTCCGCGGCAGGCGTTGCACGCCTTGTCGCTCGCTTTCGTCCACCCGCTCACCGGCGCGCCGCTGACCATCGCCGCGCCGCTCGCGCCGGATTTTGCGGCGGGTTTAACCGGCGTCGCCGGTTAAATTACGAATTAAAAATTACAAATTAAAAATTAAAAATGGTGGAGTTTGATTTTCAAATTCGCTTCGCGCACTTTTAAGAACCTATCCGAATATCGAACTAATCGGCTGTTTGCCCCGTTAGGGGCAATCTGTCGGTAGAAACGTCGCCGCCATAAAGTCGCGTCCCGTTAGGGACGCAATGTCGGTCTAAATTATCACTAACCGACATTTCGTCCCTACGGGACGGAATTATTTTTACGTCCGTTTTCTACCGACATTTCGTCCCTATCGGGACGGATAATTTTCTACCGATATTTCGTCCCCCACGGGACTGCGTCCCCTATCGGGACGACGCTCGTTGATATTCGGATAGGTTCTAAAACTCCAACGCCAAGCCGATTTGTCCGCGATGGCTACGTTCGTTTTCGCCCATATTGAAATCGTAGGACACGGTCGCCGAAAGGCGGTCGGTGAGTTGGGCGCGGACGTTGGCGTTAAGTCCCAACACGTCCGGCGCCAAGGCGTCGCCGCGACTCGTATAACGGTTGCCGCGCGGGTCGTTCGTGAAATGAATCGGCGTGTTCAGCGCGAGGTCGCCCCAGCGGTGTTGATAGTAGGCGGCGCCGCCGAACGAGACCTTCTTTTGCGGAATGACGTAATTTAATCCGGCGCCGACGCGCAGGCGATAAACGCCGGCGAAAGCGGCGTCGTAACGCAGGTTGTAGGGGTCGTCATAGACGGTCGGGAAGAATGGCGAATA
>JAISJR010000094.1 GCA_031261425.1 Planctomycetota bacterium | reverse complement strand
GTTTGCGGCGGCAAACGCCGCCTCCGGCGGCGAGAGCGGTTCGCCAAAACGCGGCGAACCGTCCAATTGCGGTTGGCGCTTCGCGCCGTCTTTACCCAGGGTGGCGCGGCTGATAGAGCATCGCCGCTTACCCTGGGCTGATATGTTTCGCCCTTGCAGGGCGACTGTCGGAATAAATGAGCAAAATTGCGTAACCTCGCTTTCTAAAATTAAACGACGAGCGAACGCCTACAAATAATCCGGCGGCGGGATAAGATGGCGCGAAAATTTTCCGGCTCTTTTTGTCGAAAATTATTGCCCGCTATGTTTGACGAAGACGAAGAAGACGACGACGAAGAAGACGAACTGTTGGCGCAAGCGCAACGGTGCCTCGACGAACAGGAAGCGTCGCGGGCGGTTTTGTTGTTTGACGAATATCTGGCGGCGCACCCCGACGACGCCGAGGCGTATGACGACCGCGGCTTGGCGTATTTGCAATTGGGAAAATACCGACCGGCGGCGCGCGATTTCCAGCGGGCGATTAAAATCGCCGAGGACGCCGGCGAGGAGCCGGACGCGCTGAGCCACACGCATTTGGCGGAAACCCTGCGCGATATGGGCAAATTCGACGAGGCGCTGGCGGCGGTGGCGCAGGCGCTCGAAATTGAGGACGACTTGCCGGACGCGCGCTATTTGCGGGGTTGGCTATTTTTTCACTGCGGACAGTATCAGGAAGCGGCGGACGATTTGGCGTTTTTTGTCGAGGACGGCGAAATCGGCGAAATCGGCGAAGTCGGCGATATGTTAAACGTGTGCGAAAAAATCAATCGCGGCGACCTCGACGAAGCGCAAATCACGCGGGAATTGCGGCGCAACGGCTTTTCCGGCGACACCGCCCACAACGGCAATTTCGCCGCCGAAGAATTGCGTTGCCCCTACGCGCACTGCATCCGTATGCAACCGGCGCGCGGCGTGGAGGCGGACGACTGCTGTCCGATGACCGGCTTCGCCTGCCCCGGCGGCGAAAAACAAGCGGAAATTTGCGACCAAAAATTTGATTAGCGTAAAAAAAAGGCGTCCGCAAATTACCCGCCTTAACACGCCGCCGAGCGAAAATTCGTGGATACGTTCTTTATTTTGAGGAAAGCCCGATGATGCAAATTTATTGCCCCAATCCCAACTGCGGCGCGACGTATCGCCTGCCCGACGAAAAAGCCGGCATAAAATTTCATTGCCAAAAATGCCGGCAGGTCGTCTTTACCGACGCCGAAAAGCGTCTGACCGCTCCGCCGCCGCCGAAAAAAACGCCGCCGCCCGCCGTTGCGCCGACAGCGCCCTCGCCTCGTCCGGCGGCAAGCGCCGCGCCGGTGAGAATTTCGCCGCCAATTCCGGTGTTGAAAAAGACGGCGGCGTTCGCGCCGGCAAAAAATAAATACGCCGAAGAAGACACCGTGCGGATAATGCCGAAATTGCAAGCCGCCGTCGTCCCGCCGCCGAATAGCGACGACGAAGTTCTTTATGAAATCGACGGCAACGACGAGATGAACGCCGGCGCGGACACCGCCGTTTTGCCGGACGAGTTCATCGAACAGTTGCACAAAAGTCAGGTCGAATCCGGACTCGTCGAATGGTGAAAATGCTCTCCCCTCTGCCCGCCGCGCCGCTCGCGGTCGGTTTTTCCGGCGGCGTCGATTCCACCGTCCTTTTGACCCTCCTCGCCGAACGACAGCCCGTCGTCGCGGCGCATCTCAATCACGGTTTGCGCGGCGCCGACGCCGACGCCGACGAAAATTTCTGCCGCGAATTTTGCGCCGCGCGAAAAATTAGATTCGCGGCAAAAAAAGTCGATTTGACGACGCCCCGCGCCGCGCGACCGGAGAAAAATTTAGAAGCGGCGGCGCGACTCGCGCGGTGGCGCTTTTTCGCCGAAATTTGCGCGGCGCACAATTTAGCCGGCGTCGCCTTGGCGCATCATCGCGACGACCAGGCGGAAACGTTGGTTTTACGCTTGCGGCGCGGCGCGGGCTGGCGCGGCTTGCAAGGAATGCGCGAGCGCACCGTCGTCAATATCGACGGGCGGCGCTTGGAAATTTTTCGCCCGCTGTTGCGGCGCGCCACCCGCGCCGAAATCGTCGCCTACGCGCGCGCGAAAAATTTGCCGTGGCGGGAAGACGCGACCAACCGCGACGAGCGGCTGGCGCGCAATCGGGCGCGGCGCGTGCTTCTGCCGGCAATCGCGACTGACTTTCCCGACTATCGCGAACGGTTGGAAAAATTGGCGGCGGTCGCGCAGGCGCAAACCGCGAAAATCACGCCGGTGGCGGCGCGGGCGGAATGGGGCGGTTGGTTTATCCCGCGGAATGAACATCCGCAGGATGAGCATCCGCAGGATGAGCATCCGCAGGATGGACATCCGCAAGACGAGCATCCGCAGGATGAAAATTTGTCCGTGCCGGCGATGGCGCGGACGGTGGAAAATTTTCTCTCCGCCGCGGGGCGCGATTACCGGTTGCGCAAAAGTAATTTCGCCGATTTGACGCGCCTGTTGCGCGGCGAACTCGCGCAAATCAACCTGCCGCAAAATTATCACTTGCGCCGTGAGCGCGACGGCTGGTTCGTTTATCAAAAAGAAGCCGTCGCGCCAAAAGCCGCGTGGACGCCGCAAACGGTAACCGCCCTGCCCTTCACGATGCGCCACGATTTTTTTACGTTGCGCTTGACGGCGCGCCCCGACGCCGCCAACGCTGACAACGCCGACCATACCGATAAAAAAACGGCATACACGGCGGACCTTGCCGCCGCGTTGCCGTTAATAATTCGTCCGGCGCGGTCAAATGAAACGATGCGTCCGCGCGGTTCTTCGCCGCAAAAATTAAAAGAAATTCGCCGGTCGGCGAAAATTCCGGCGCGCTATCTTTTGCCGGTCGTCGCCGACGCCGCCGGACAAATTTTATGGTTCGCCCCGTTGCGCCTTGCCGCCTCCACTCTCAATCGACCGGTCATCCGCGCCGTCATTGAGTTCGCCGCCGAACGACCGGCGAATTAAAATTGGTATCAAATACGACTTTCAAGTTGTTCCTCCCGTATTTCGCGCCGCGTTTCGGCAATGATAGCGTTGATTTCGTCCAGCGTCATATTGCAGTTGCCGTTACGTTCAGAGCGTTCTTGCATCGCGCGAATGGCGCGCAATCCGCGTTCACGGATTAGTTTTTTATCAGGAATTTTTAGCGAGCGCGTTTCGGCAAATCCGGCGCCGGCGTGTTGCCACGCGGCGGTAAGCACGTCCGGTTGCGGATTGGTGAGAGTGGCGGGCATTGCGGTCTCCTTAAAAAATTTGCGTTTCACATTATAGCGGTTTTACGGTTCTGACCAACAGAGAGGCGTAACGATGCGATTATTTATTGCGGAGAAGCCGGAGTTGGCGGCGGCGGTTGTAAGAGCAGAGTTGAGAGTTCAGAGTTGAAATCCGCGCCGTCATTGAGTTCGCCGCCGAACGACCGGCGAATTAAAAGTTGAAGCGGCGCAAAAATTCGGCGGGCGTCATTATGAATGACGCGGGAGGGAAATCTTTGATGTTGCCGGTGATAAGCGTCAGACCGTAAAATTTCGCGGCATCATAAAAAATTTCGTCTTTTTCATCAACCAATTTTGTCGTGCCGAACGGTTGGGGCATAACGATGGATTTAGCCACGAAACGCCGGAGTAATGGCACGACATCGTCTCTTAAATCCTCGAATTTTTTGCGGAATAAAACGTTCGTGTATTCGGCG
Organism: Planctomycetota bacterium; assembly: GCA_031261425.1. Taxonomy (GTDB): domain Bacteria; phylum Planctomycetota; class SZUA-567; order SZUA-567; family SZUA-567; genus MS499-59. Next base: position 2,515 of record JAISJR010000094.1, on the reverse strand, counting down.
TAAATTTCAGAAGTGTAATAAGAAACCAGACGATTTCGCCACAGGAGACCAAGCACTGTGGCGGTGTTCCCTGTCGGCGTAATTAACGATGAGACCAAAATGTTTGTATCAAATAGCACAGGCAAGTTTTCTCTCCCGGCGTTCGCGACGCGAGGCGGCGATTTCAGCGTCAATTTCTTCCATCGTCATTTTATCAAGACCGGCTTGCCGCGCTTTCTCGTGTATTTTTTGGGTAAGTTCGATTGCTTCCCAATCAATGTCCTCTTCGAGGTCGCGCGGAAAATCGCCGATGCTTCGCGGCGGCGCAAGAGGTCTTGTTTTTCGGTCGGTTAACGTCGCGGTCATAACGGTCTCCTTACAAAATAATTTTGACATCGGTCCATTATAGCGGTTTTACGGTTCTGACCAACAGAGAGGCGTAACGATGCGATTATTTATTGCGGAGAAGCCGGAGATTGAGTTCGCCGCCGATGACCGACCGATTACGAATTAAAAAATGGGTTAAGAGTAGAGTAAAGTGTTCCGAACGCCGAAATAAAGAATATGGGCGCCCCCCGATTGCGCACCGGACAAAAATTTCCACTTTTACCGGCATCCCGCCGTCGCGAACCGATTGTCAGCAATTAGCCCCTTGCGGAATAAATAAGGAATACAAAATGGCAACCGCGTTAGAAAAAAAACATCGCGGCGGCGATGCGGAAATGCGCGGCGTTCGCTTAGACAACCTTTATTAAAACATAACCAATCGCGTAATATCACCTTTAACCCAAGGTTTAGCCCTATGCCCCCCCCCCCCCCGTAATTTATTTGGTGTTTTTGCCCTTTGCATCTTTTGCCTGTCGTTGCCGACGGGCTTTATCTCTCCCGCATCCGCATATGACGTGATAGTGAACGTTGACTATGCGGGTGGTGTCTATGGCAACAGTGCTAGCGATTCCGGTAATGTTAGTGATGGTCATGGTACCGTCGCCAACACGACAACCCCCACCGATAACACCGTAACCGTCAACGCAGGGGTTACAACGGCAAACGTTTATGGCACTTACTGGAACTGGCATGATACGGACATCACCAACAACAAAGTAACCATCACGGAAACCGGCTACGTTAGTGGTAGTGTGTATGGCGGGGATACCATCAGCTCCGGACAATCTGCTACCACCCTCCTCTCCGGTAATCAGGTCGTTATCAACTCCAAGGCGGGGACGGCTGTAACATCGGATATCTACGGCGGTTCTGCGCACGGCAACTCGGTAATTAACAACCATGTAACGATTCAAGAAACCAATACGGCTTCCGTGGCTACCGCGGGTAGCATTTACGGCGGACAGGGGAGTGTCGGTGCCATCAGTTTTAATACGGTAACCATTCAGGGGTCGGGGACTGTGAGTCATAACTCCGGTTCTGTCAACGGAGGGGAAGCCACCGGTGGCGGTTCCGTAACAGATAACACGGTCTATATCGGGGAAAATAGCAGTGGCAACGGTGCTTACACCGGCACGATACAGAGTAAGGTTTATGGTGGATCGTCCCTTGCACCCGGCGCAAGCGGCGACGCTCTCCGCAACCGCGTCATCATGAGTAGCGGAACGGTTAGCGGCGACATCTACGGCGGGGCTACGAATACGGGCAATGCCAACAACAACACGGTCGCCATCAGCGGCGGGACAGTTAGCGGCGACATCTACGGCGGATATGTTAATGATACGGGGTCGGGCAGTGCTATCAACAACATAGTTTCCATCAGCACTTCCGGCGCGACATACAACACCATTTACGGCGGGTGGACTGGCAGTAGCACCGGCGACCTGTTCACCGGCAACACGTTGAACCTCCATACTTCCAGTATGACGGCGGCGAACGTGTATAACTTTGAAAAACTGAATTTCTATCTGCCCTCCACCCTGACAGCAAGCACAACGCCCCTACTCACCGTAACCGGCACGGCGAACCTGACGAACGGCGCGGGCAATAACACCGGTAGCCGGAGTTCCATCGTCAATGTGGGCATCGACGGCGCAAGTTCCCCCCTGCAAGTGGGCGAACAGTTCGTCCTCATCGACGCGGGAACGTTGGTAACCAACGGTCTTAACAGCACGGCAAACGGTCAAGGGATGCAGGGCGTTACCCTGAAATACGAGTTTGACTTGGTGATAGACGGACAAAAGTTGCTGGCAAAATTCAGCAAAGTGGGTATCAATGAACAAACTAAAGCCCTGTCCGAGGGCTGGCTTAGCGGCTTGGCTCTGGTCACGCAGGGCGCGGACCTCATTGCCGGACGGGGTATCGCCGAAGCCGTGAACGCGGCGCGAGTGGCGCGAGAAAGCGTCTCCACCGGTCTTGCCGCTTTCGGGACGCTCTCCGGCGGCTGGTCGAGATACAACACCGGCTCGCATGTGGAGATGTCAAGTTTGTCGGTATTGGCGGGGCTGTCCTATGGCGCGGACTTGACGCCGGGGCATCTGACGTTGGGCGGGTTTTTTGAATACGGCAACGGGAGTTACGACACTTATAA
>JAISJR010000085.1 GCA_031261425.1 Planctomycetota bacterium | reverse complement strand
GTACTGGAAGAACTAATTAACAATTAACAATTTACAATTAACAATTGTGGATGTCGCTTCGCTCCATTATCAATTTCGCCGGACGAATTTGAAAATCAAACTCCACAATTGTTAATTGTTAACTTATGTTACGCGGTCAACGAAAAGACGCGAATTTTTACGAATAAAAAAAAAGATTTTTTGTCCACGAATTACACGAATTACACAAAATTAAAGAGCCGGAAAACGGACAAAAAATTCGTGTTAATTCGTCTAATTCGTGAAAATTCGTGTTAAGTTCTTTTCGTGTTCATTCGTGGCTTCTCTTTTTTTTTGCGCGTAACGTGAGTTGTTAATTGTAAATTGTTAATTGCCGACCGAAGGGAGGCAAAACTATGCCCGCAACTTTGTCCGCCGTGCTGGCGGAATTGTTAAAAACCTACGACGACAACGTCGGCATCAACCGCACCGAGCGGCACGACTTGCCGCGCGCCCAAGCGGTGAAGCAGACGCTGTCGCTGTTGTTCGACGTGCTGTTCCCCGGTTTTTCCGACTCCGGTCATCCGGTAACCGAGGACAATCTCGGCTATCACTTGGGCGACCTGCTCAACCACATCACGCTCGAATTGTCCGCCGAAATCGAACGGGCGATTCGTTACAGTTGCCGCGCCAAACATTGCGAACAGTGTCAGGTGCAAACCCAATCGGCGACGATGGTGCAAAAATTTTTAGCCGCGTTGCCGCGCCTGCGCGCCGTGATTAAAACCGACGTGCAAGCCGGTTACGACGGCGACCCGGCGGCGCAAAGCATCGACGAGGTGATTGTCAGTTACCCCGGCGTGATGGCGACGACGACGCACCGTTTGGCGCACGAGTTGTTCACGCTCGGCGTGCCGCTGATTCCGCGAATGTGGAGCGAACACGCGCACAGCGTTACCGGCATCGACATCCACCCCGGCGCGACCATCGGCAAAAGTTTTTTCATCGACCACGGCACCGGCACCGTCATCGGCGAGACGTGCGTCATCGGCGAGCACGTGCAACTTTATCAGGGCGTAACGTTGGGCGCGTTGTCGCCCGCCGACGGACAAAAACTCCGCGGACAGCGCCGCCATCCGACGATTGAAGACCACGTCGTCGTCTATGCCGGCGCGACGATTTTGGGCGGCGACACGGTCATCGGACACAATTCGATGATTGGCGGCAACGTCTGGCTCACCGCCAGCGTCCCGCCCTATTCGCGCGTCGTCCTGCCGCAAGCCGACCTCAACGTCATCACGCATAACGCGAAATGAAATTCCATAACACGCCCCGATAGGGGCAACAACGCCGTAGGCGTTTTCTAGCGGAGATTATTCAAATAAAAAGGGTCGCCATCCCTCCCACGGACGGCGCCCCTATTTTTTACCGGTGATAATTGCGGTAATTGCGGCACTTCTCAGCCGGTAATGACTTTGACCAACTGCGCGGTGTAGGACTTCAGCGACTGCGCCTGTCCCATCAATTCTTCCGCCGCCGCCGCCGCGTTTTCGGCGCTCGACGAATTTTGCGTCGTCGCCTGTTCAAAGTCCTTCATCGAATTTTCGATTTTCTCGATGTGGTCCGCCTGCGTTTCCGTCGCCGCCGCGATGTTCGAGACCAGCCGCGAAATTTCCACCGAGTCGACTTCGATTTCCTTGAAACTCGTCCCTAATTTATCCGCGATTGACGCGCCGTTCTGCACGCGCCCGACCGTGTCCTCAATCAGTTCCGTCGTGTCCCGCGCCGCCTGCGCCGAGCGTCCCGCCAAGTTGCGCACTTCCTCGGCGACGACCGCGAAGCCCTTGCCCGCCTCGCCCGCCCGCGCCGCCTCGACCGCCGCGTTGAGCGCCAACAAATTGGTCTGAAACGCAATCGATTCAATCGTCTTGATGATGCGTCCGATTTTTTCCGACGATTCGCTGATGCCGTTCATCGCCCCCGCCATTTCGTTGACCGCGCCCGCGCCTTCTTCAATCGTCTTGGTGTTCTTTATCGTCGCCTCGTTGGTTTTGGTCGCGTCGGTCGCGTTTTGGCGGGTGTTTTTCGCCACTTCCTTCAACGAATCGACGGTTTTTTGCACCGCCGAGGATTGCTCGACGACGACCTCCGCCAGCGAGGTCGAGGTGTTGGCAATCATTTCCGACGCGGTCGTAACCTGCTCGGAGCCCACGCGCATTAATTCCGCGATTTTGATGATGGAGTTCGCGATGTAACCGGCGATAAACAGCGCCAGCGACACGCCAATCACCAACGAGGCAATCGCGGCGATAAACGCTATTTTGGTGCTCCATTTCGCGTCGGCGTCGGTTTCTTCCGCCGCGTTTTCAACGCTATTGAGCGTTACCGAAAGCAAATCGCCGCTTTTGGCGGTGATGTCGCGATAATAGCCGACGCGGCTGGCGGCGAGCGCGTCGGCTTGTTTTAATTTCACGCCGACTTGCGTAATGACTTTTTCCCACTCCTCAATTAACTTAATCATGGCGTCGGCGCGGGCTTGCCAAACCGGAACCGAGGTCGTGGCGCGGGTGTTGCGGGCGAAAGAAAGCACGCCCTCCATATCTTCGCGCGCCCGTTTATACGCGGCTTCTCGGTCGGCGGCGTTGCCCACTCTTTCCGCGACCTCGGCGTTGCGCCGCGCGTCGCCGACTCGCCGCGATAACGCCAAGCCGGAAGCGTAGCGGTCTAAACGCCGCGAAATTTTGACTTTGTCGCCGTTCTCGGTTTCTTCCGCCGCCAATTTACGAAAGTCGGCGCCGTAATAATCGGCGACGGCGGCTTCCACCTTGTCCCCCGCCGCCGCGCGTTGCACCGAGAGTTTGTCGATTTCCACGATGACGTCGTGAATTTCGGCGGAAATGCGCTTATATTCCACAATCGCGCGCTTGATGTCCGGCATTTGCGCCGCGGTGTAGGGGAGATTCTCCGCTTGGGTCGCGAGTAATTTATCAATGTCGGCGGCGGTTTTTTCCACGTCGGCGAGCGCCGCCATACCGGCTTGATACAACGATTCTTCGTGCGCGTATTGGTAGGCGCGGAAGTTGTAGCCGGCGACGAGAATCGCGCGGGTCAAGTTCGCCGCGTTCAGCGATTGCGGCACGCAGGCGCCGGACAATCTATCCGCGACATCGTTGACCGTCCGCGACGAATAGAGCATCACGAGCGCGAGCGTGACGGTCAGCGCGACCAACACCAAAAAACTCGACACCAATTTCGCTTTGAGAGACATACTCCGACTCCTTAAAAGTTCCTTAAAAAAAAATCCGCGTTCCGCGGGAAAAAGATAAACCTGAAACCCTTAAACTTTTTAATCGCTTGCTTAAAAATCTTTCCTTTTTTTTCTTTTCCGCATGGGTTAAATTTACGGGGGGGGGGGGGGGGAGGCAATACTTTACTCGCAATTTTCACCAGAAAGACAAAAAAATTTGACGGGCGGAAAAAGCGGGCGGCGGGCGCGGCGGGGAAAGAGATTAAGAACCTATCCTATTATTTATCAACGAGCGTCGTCCCGATAGGGGACGCAGTCCCGTAGGACGAAATGTCGGTAGAAAAAGCCGCCCGAAAAAAATCCGTCCCGGAGGGACGGAATGTCGGTTAGTGATAATTAGACCGGCATTGCGTCCCTAACGGGACGCGACTTTATGGCGGCGGCGTTTCTACCGACAGATTGCCCCTAACGGGGCAAACAGC
>JAISJR010000029.1 GCA_031261425.1 Planctomycetota bacterium | reverse complement strand
AAAACGGACAAAAAAATTTGGAAAGCCCACTAACCTTCGCTTCGCTCGGTTTCGTGTTAATTCGTCTAATTCGTGAAAATTCGTGTTAAGTTCTTTTCGTGTTCATCGGAATAATTTATCAAAATTGCGCTTCGCGAATTTATGAATTAAACTCCTCAATTGTTAATTTTTAATTGTCAATTGTTAATTGCTCTTTCTTTTAGCCGCTCTTTGAACCACGCCGTTTCGCCGGCGATGTCCGGCGCGGCGATGATGCCGGTGCAGACCGCGACGGCGCGCGCGCCGGCGTCCAACACTTCGGCGAGATTGTCCCGCTTAATCCCGCCGATGCAAAAATACGGCAACGGCGAATGTCGCGCCGCCCAACGGACGTATTCCAAACCGACGGCGCGGCGGTGAACTTTCGTGTTCGTCGGATAAACCGGTCCGACGCCGATATAGTCGGCAAAATCCCGCGCGGCTTTTGCCGCCAATTCCGGCGCGGCGGTGCTGACGCCGAGCAACCGGTCGTTGTTGATAATGCGCCGCGTCAAATGCGGCGGCAAATCGCCCTGTCCCGAATGGACGCCGTCGGCGTTCGCGAGCGACGCGATATGCGGACGGTCGTTGACGATGAGTAGCGCCCGTCCGGCGCAAATTTCCCGCGCCGCCGCCGCCAACCGATAAAACTCGCCGTCTTCCATTTCTTTTTCGCGGAGTTGCACGATATCCGCGCCGGCGGCGACGACCTCGCGGCAAACGGTCAACGGGTCGGTCGCGGCGAGCGCGGTCGTGATTAACACATACAGGCGGGCTTGGCGCAAGCGGTCGCGGCGGTCGCGGTCGGCGAAAAGCGGCGCCTGCCAGCGATAGACCTCGTAGCGTTGTTGTTCGAGCGCCGCCGCCGCCGCGGGCGAGACGGTTTTCGCGTATTCGGCGAGGACGCGCAACGCCTCGGCGATGCGATTAAGATTAGCGCGCGCGACTTCCGCCACCGACGCGCGCGCCGTTTCGTCGTCGGCTTTAATGGACGCGCCGCAATCGCCGGCGATGTCCCGCGCCGCCGCAAAATCGCCGCCGTCCAACTCACGCGCAATGGCGACCAACGAATGGCGCGTATTTTTGAGCGCCGCGGTGAGCGCCGGCGACTCCAACACCAACCGCGCGTAATCCTCGACGACGCGCAAACCCTCGCGCGCGCGATTGAAATTAACGTCTAACAGGCGTTTGAGCATTGGGGACTCCAAATTAACAATTAACAATTGACAATTCACAATTAACAATTAACAATTATTGAAAGGATGCGCTCCGCGCATTTTAACAATAACTCCGCTAAATAATTGTTAATTGTCAATTGTTAATTGTTAATTCCCTGAAAATCTTTCCCGATGACATAAAACTCAAAACTTTCGTCGCGGCTGGCGTCGGGCTTGTAGGTTTTGACTTCGGCGAAATGCGTCCGCAGACGCGCGACGAAATCCGGCGTGGCAACGCCGGCGAAAATCTTGGCGACGAACGCGCCGCCCGCGCGCAAATTTTGCGCGGCAAACCGCGCCGCGACTTCGCATAATTCCAGCGACCGCGCCTGGTCAACGATTTTTACGCCCGTGGTGTTGGGCGCCATATCCGACAGCACCAAATCGAATTTATCGCAGAACGGCGCGAAGGCGTCGAGCGGAATTTCATTGATGTCGCGCTGAATGAAATGGACGGATGGCTTGAATTTTTTGGCGATTACTTTGAGGTCGGCGGCGCAAATTATGGCAGGGACGGGGCGGGACGCGGTTTGTTCTAAAATATATTCCAACCACGAGCCCGGCGCCGCGCCGAGGTCGATGATATTTTTGACCTGGGGCGTGAACAACTTTTCGCGCCGGTCGATGGCGGCGAGTTTGTAATAACTCCGCGCCAATTTGCCTTCGCGTTTGGCTTGCCGGAAATAGCGGTCGTGTAGTTCGCGCATTTTTTAGCGAGGGGGCGGTGAGGGTTTAACTCTTAAACGGGAGGCAATGGCGAGCGAATTAACAATTAACAATTATTTAGCGGAGTTATTTTTAAAATGCGCGGAGCGCATCCTTTCAATAATTGTAAATTGTAAATTGTTAATTGTGAATTGTTAATTGTTAATTCGTAATCAGCCAATCATAATGTTGCCTTCGGGATGCGTAAAATTTACCGGTCGCGCGGGCGCGATGCTGAGCGCAATCGTCAGCGGTCCGAGCCGCCCCAAAAACATCGACAGTATTATCCACGCCTTGCCGGGGTCGCTCAACCGCGGCGTGAAATTCAACGACAAGCCCACCGTGCCGAACGCCGAGACCTGCTCGAAAACGATGGTCAATAAATCGGCGTCCGCTTCCGTCGCCGTCAAAATCAGCGTGCCGGCGATAATCCAGAGCAGACAAAACTGCAACAATTTATGGGCGCGACCGCTCAACAACGCGGGAATTTGTCGCCCCATAAACACGATTTCCGCGCGGTTGCGCAACGTCGCGACAAGCGTCGCCAACCAGATGGCGAAGGTCGTAACTTTAATGCCGCCGGCGCACGAACCCGGTCCGCCGCCAATCAGCATCAAGCCGATAAGCCACAGTTTGTCGGAGGCGGTCAACGCCGTCAGGTCGCCGGTAACGAAGCCCGCCGTGCGCGTCGAAACCGCCAGAAACAGCGCGTGAAAACCGTCGAAGTTGCCGTCGAAGCGAAACATCAGCGTGGCGGCGGCGGTCAAAAGCAAACTGACCGTCAGCACGACGCGGGTGTTATACGAAAAACCGTGGCGCCGCCGCGGCGCGCGCCACCGGACGAGCCGGGCAAAGATTTGCGCCACGGCTAAATGCCCGATACTGCCGATGAAAATCAACAGCGCGACGCCGGCGCAAAAAACGGCGGACTGCGACGCCAAACTGTCGCTCCACAACGCGAAGCCCGAATTGCAAAACGCCGAAACCGCGTGAAAAATTCCCTGCCACGCCGCGCCCCGCGCCGTTTCGCCGTCCGCGTAACGCGCCGCCGCGAGCCACGCCGCGCCGGCGAGTTCAATCGCCAACACGAGCCACACGATTTTGCCGAAAATATCGCGAAATTCGGCGGCGGCGTCTTTGGTCAGCACGCTGTCGGCTAACGCCGAGTGCGCGGTCAGCGACAGTTGCGCGCCGATAATGCGAAACGCCAGCAACGCGAAAGTCAGCAAACCCAAGCCGCCCAATTGCATCAGCGCGACGAGCGCCGCGTGTCCGTAGGGGGTGAGCGCCGTTGACGGGTCCACCGTCGCCAAGCCGGTAACGCACACCGCCGAGGCGGAGAGAAAAAAACAATCGAGCCAGCCGACCGGCGTGTTTTGACATTCCGGCAAACGCAACGCCGCCGCGCCGAGAACAATCAGCAACGCGAAAGAATAAATCAATAAACTCGCCGGCGTCAACGTGCGAAAACGCTTTTTGAGCGCGGCGGAAGCGGGCGCGGAGCCGAACATTCTTTCCCCGACTGGGCAAAATTACGAAACCGTAGCGAAGCGAAGGTTGCTTTCCAAATATTAAAAATTACGAAATTCGTAATTTGCTCTTTTTTTTTAGCGGTCGTCGAACAGGTCTATTATACGCGCTTGCCCGCGGTCTCGCAAAGAGCGGCGGCAACGGTTGACGCAAGAGGTTATTGCCCCGCTTTTGACTCTCAACTCTCAACTCTATTAAAACCGGTCGCTTCTTGCGCGTTTTTTTTGCCGACTTACAATCCATCAATTCGCTTTACCTCGCCTTCCCCCGGATGAGGAATTTTGTAATGAAAAAGTTCTTTTTTTGGCGCGCCGCGGCGTTTTTTGTTTTGCCTTGCGCGGCAACATTAGCGGACGACGCTCCCGCCGCGCCGAGCGCGGCTTTCGCCGCCCAAGTCGATGCGCAATCCGGCATCGTCGCCGACCGCGCGACCGCGTCTTTGCCGCAAGCGCCCGCCGTCGTCGTCCAATCCGCCGACGAACTTGACCGCGCCTACGTCCCGCCCGCCGGCGTTGACCACGACTATTACGCCTACACGCTCAACGCCGCCGCCGTCAACGGCGACACGCTGTCGATGAGCGTCCTTGACGCCGAAAATATGGCGCTTGCCCATTCGTGGAAATTGCGCTCCGCCGTCGAAGGTCGCGTCGCCGCGCGCGGCAAAAAATTGGGCGCCATCGGCGGACTCCTGCCGTCGTTCGGCTATGAAACCGACCTCGGCTACGGGCAGAGTTATGTGGACACGATGCCGAAAGAACCGATGCCGCGGGCGAGTTTTTCGCAAACGCCGTCTTTCACCCAGCCGCTCTTTCGCGGCGGCGCGTTGATTTCCGCCTTGCGCGAAGCGCGCGCCGGCGAGGACAAAGCCGAGTCCGACATTCTGTATCAGCGCTTGACCGTGCGCGCGAACATTCGCCAACTTTACTACCAATGTATGCTCAATAAAAAAATCGCCGACGTGGCGCGCAAGTTGACCGACATCGCCGAAGAATACTGGAAAAAAACGCAAAGCCGCTACGCCGCCGAAGACGTTCCCGAAATCGATGTCTTGCGCTACCAAGTCCAATATCAACTGCGCAAGGCGGAATACATCAACGACCGCAACAATTACAACACCAGCGTTACCCAACTGTTGCGCTATTTGGGGCAACCGTTGCGAAGCAACGTTTTTCTCAACGACGCGTTTGATTTCACCGAATTCGACCCGGGCGACGAAGACGAATTGACGCAATACGCGCTAGCGCACCGCCCCGATTTGCGGAGTTATCAATTGAACGAAGAAATGATGCGGCAGGAAGTCAAGCAGGCGAAAGCCGGTCTTCTGCCGACGCTCGACGGCAAAATCGGTTTCACGCAAGGCACGAGTTACGCGGAGCGGAACTCGATGGGCGGCGGCGGCGAACGTTACGCCGGCACGTGGAATTGGAATATGGGCATCCAATTGAATTGGAACGCGCTCGCCGGTATGGGGCAACAGTTGCGCGGGAAAATTATGCAGGCGAACGCGGTGTTGGCGCAAGCCGAATTCGACACGCAAGACGTTGCCGACAGCATCAAACAAGACGTGCGCAACGCGGTGCTGGGGATTTTGAGTTCCGTCGAAGCGGTCAAATCGCAACAGGAAAACGTCGAGCAAGCCAACCGCGTTTTAACGCAGGAAAATATCCGCTGGGAAGAAGGCGCCGGCGATTACTTGCAGATTTTAGACGCGCAAAACGTCGTCGGCTCCGCGGAGTCGTCGTATTGGCAAAGCATTTACCAATACAAAACGTCCATCGTAAATTTGGAATACGCGCTCGGCAAATTTTATCAGGGCGCGGGCAACGAAGTCCAAAGTTACCGCGTCCAAAAACCGGCGGCGGATAATCGCAATCCGTTGGACGCGCTCTCCACGCCGCAATCGCTGAAACGCAGTCAACAAGGGGTCAGCCCCAAAGCGGCGGGCATTGCGAAAACGCCGGCGATAAAAGAAACGGTCGCCAATTCTCATTCGGTGGCGGCGGGCAAGCGGGCGGGCGAAACGGCAGTGGCGAGTTATCGCGTGGCGGCGCCCGTCAATGCGCCAACCGCTCCGGCGCCGGTCGCGCCAACCGCGGCGGCGGCGAATCCGGCGGCGATAAAAGCGATGAGTTCGACCGCCGGTCAGACGTTTTTCGGGGGCTTAAAAATGCCGACGGCGGAAAAAGCCGACAACCGCGAATTGGTCGCGGCGACGATGGACCCGGATTTAACGGCTCCGGCAGGCGGTCGCGGCGCGCCGAGTTTGCCGGAACCGGAAATTGAATAAAGCATTAGCCCGTTTTCTAACCGCGCCTTTGTCCACGAAAGGCACGAAAAACACGAAAAAAAAGAGCCAGAGATTCGTCCGCGAATTACACGAACTTTCGCTTCGCTCGGTTTCGTGAAAATTCGTGGATAAGTTCTTTCTTTTTTCTGTTGTCAATTGTCTTTCGGGGCGTAGCGCAGTTTGGCTAGCGCGGTTGCTTTGGGAGCAACAGGTCGTCGGTTCAAATCCGGTCGCCCCGACCACCATCTCTTTCATCGCTCAACCCGCCGTTCTAACCGCTTTTCCCGCTTGATGAAAATTATCAAGAAATTTTTTTTGAAAGGGTATTGCGGCGGCGGGTAAATTCTTTATAGTGCGCCGCCTTGTTATGCCGATAAGTTTTCGGCGGCGAGAAGCGCAGAGTTGAGAGTTAAAAGTTGAGAGTTTAGAAGAAAACGGAGTTTTATTTTTCAAGACGCGCGAAGCGCAACCGTTTTCTCAACTTTCAACTCTGAACTTTTAACTTTGCTCTCTTGCCCGCTTAAAATTCTTAACCCTTTTAAGCGCTTGAAAAAATTATGCTGACGATGCCTTTGTCTTTTGATGCGTTGGATTGGCTCGCACAATTTAAGGCGGCGGGTTTCAGCGAGCGACAAGCGAAAGTGCAGATAGCGGTCATTGAGAAGGCGGTGGCTGTTGTCGTCGAGGCGACGGAAAAGAAAATTTCCGATAATCGTCTGTTGGATGAAAAGACGCGCCAAGAATTAGCGACCAAAGGCGATTTAGAAATTGAAAGCACAAAAATTCGCGCCGAAATTGATAAATTGCGCGCTGAAACGGATGTAAAATTAGCGCAAATTGAGGCGAAGATTGAGCGGATTAAAGCCGATTTGGAACTTAAAATAGAGAAGTTGCGTAATTCGTTGGTGATGTGGTTGGTTGGCGGTTTTATCACGCAAACGGCGTTGTTGTTGACGGTTTTGCAGTGGCGGTGAAAAGAGCAAAGTTGAGAAGAAAGCGGAATTTGTTTCTTTTGCAAAAAACGAGGTCGTTATGCCGGAACTCGCCGAGCCGCCGCTGGACTTGCAGAATGAATATCGCGACCCGTTCATTCGCCGGATTAAACCGGTGGACAGCGATGTTTTCAAAGCCGAGATGCACGGGCTTAACGGGCGGTTTTCCGGTTTAGAGTATTCGCTTGACGGGATGCGCCAACAAATTTCCGGCTTAGCGCGTTCCGTTGAAGAAGTCCGCCAACGGCAGGAAAGTTTTGAGACCAAAACCGAAGAGCGGTTTGATAAAATTGACGCCAAATTTGATAAAATTGACGCTAAATTCGATAAAATTGACGCCAAATTCGATAAAGTTGACGCTAAAATTGACGGGTTGGGCGATAAACTTGAAGCCAGATTTGATAAAAAATTATCGCGGCAGACGCAATTATTAGCCGTCGTTATTGCCGCTATCGGTTTATTAGTGGTCTTGATGCGGTTCATTGACCAAACGACGGTCGATGCGATTTTAGGGCGGTGAGAAGAGCAGAGTTTAGAGTTTAGAGTTTAGAGTTTAGAGTTTAGAGTTTAGAGTTGAGAGTTGAAAGTTGAAAGTTGAAAGTTGAAAGATTGCGCCCTTGCGTTTCTTAAATTTTCTTAAAATCCTTAAACCGCTTAAAGCCCTTAAAAATTCTTAAAAGGAAAAATTCTATCAGCCACAGAATTTAGCGTCAGACAAACAGCCGTTTGTAGCGGCTAACCGATACGGGACCACGCAAAAACTCCTACGTTTTAACAGGTACCCGCACTATCTCCACATCGCCCGTTTGGGCGCTTGTTGGACGTGTTGATAGTGTGGGCTGTAGGAGGCCTTGCGTGGGACGCGTAAACGGCGTCCTTTTTTTATTGGCTATACTTTATAGTCGCTTGAAGGACGCAAATGTAACAAAGTTTTCGCGTCAATTTGATTTTTTTGGAAACGCCCGAATCCATTTTGGATTCGGGCGTTTTTTTTGTTTTTTTCGGTCACTTTTTTTCTTTTACAGGAGGAATTTGGTTATGAAAAGTTTCAAGGAAATCCGGTTACAACGCGCTTCGGCGCGAGCGTGGCGGTTGCTGTCCGCGCTGTTGTTCACCGGCGCGGTGTTCACGACGTTGACGGCGACGCCGGTGTTCGCGGCGGCGTCCACAACTGCCAAGTGGACTGGTGGCGAGGGGAATTGGGAAAGCACCACCGCCGTTGAAGCCAGCGGCACGAGCATCGACGCGACATTTAAGGGTGATGACGAGGCGGCGGCTTCGACCGCCAGTCTCGCCGTTACTATCGACGAAACCGACAGCGACGTTACGGTAGAAGGCGCCGGTGTGGCGGCCACGTCCGTAGCGCTCGGCGCAAACAACGCCGCCATCCTCACCATTGCGGAAGACGGCGAACTCACCACCAACGTTACGGTTGGAGCCAACGGCACGCTCAACCTCAATGCCGCCACAAACAGCGGCACCGCCGGTTCACTCGTCGGCAACATCGTTGACAATGCCGGCACCGTTAACAACGCCGGCACGATTACCGGCGATATTACCGCCAACACCGGCGGCACGTTCACCAACAGCGGCGCCGGCACTATCGGCGGCGACATCACCAACACCGGCGGCACGTTCACCAATACCGGCACTGCGCTCGTAATCGGCAATGGTAAAACGCTGACTAACAGCGCCGGCGGCACTTTCACTAACGAAGGCACGCTGACTAACGACGGCACGATTACCGCGACCGGCGGCGTGTTCACTAACAAAGGCACCGTTGACAACAGCGGCGTGATTACCAGCACCGCCGCCGAATTCGTCAACGATAACACGCTGAATTTGGCAGCCGGTTCGTCAATCGGCGATTACACCAATAGCGCCACCGGCACGACGAACGTCAACGGCGCGGTAACGACTTTCGGTCTCGTTACTAACGACGGTGAGCTGAACGTCAACGCGGAATTGACCGCCGCCGCGCTCGCCACCAACACCGGCACGCTGAATATCGGGGCGGATACGACGACGGCGCTCACCGACAACACCGGCGGCACCATCAATCTCAACGGCGGTCAATTGACGACGGGCGCGATTGCG
>JAISJR010000103.1 GCA_031261425.1 Planctomycetota bacterium | reverse complement strand
AACCGCTCTCGCCGCCGGAGGCGGCGTTTGCCGCCTAACGGCGGAACTGTCGGATGGTTCGCTTCGCGAACCGCTACCCAGGGTGGCGCGACGATAGAGCGTGTCGCTTACCCTGGGCTAATATGTTTCGCCCTTTCAGGGCGACTGTCGGAGTTTTTTCAATTTCTTCGTTGCAATAGCACCGACGCTAACCGCGTAACACGATTTAAAAATTAAAAATTAAAAATTTCGGATTGATTATCCAAATTGCGCGAAGCGAATTTGCTAATCAACCTCCGCAATTTTTAATTCTCAATTTTTAATTTTTAATTGTTCTTTATTTTATCCGGTTGTCGAATAGGTCTGAGGCAAAAATGAAACCCTCCCTGCTCGCGCTCACTCTCGCCGAACTGCAAGCGTTGCTCCCGCGTCAGCCGCGTTTTCGCGCGGCGCAGTTGTGGGACTGGCTACATCGTAGCCGCGCGGACGATTTCGCCGCGATGAAAAATCTGCCCGCGTCCTTGCGGCAAACGTTAAGCGACGGCTTCGTTGTCCGCGAATTGCGCGAAGCCGAGCATTTGACGGCGGCGGATAAATTGACGGAGAAGTGGCTGTATTTTAGCGGCGACGCCGCGATTGAAACGGCGCTGATTCGGGAAATTCGCGGGCGGCGGCGGACGCTGTGCGTGTCGTGTATGTGCGGCTGTCCGGTCGGGTGCGCGTTTTGCGCCACCGGACAAGGCGGTTTTACCCGCCCGCTCACGGCGGCGGAAATCGTCGAACAGGTCTATCGCGCCGACCGCCATTGCGTCGAAGCCGACGGCGCGGGTTTGAGCAACGTCGTGTTTATGGGGATGGGCGAGCCGCTGTTAAATTACGACGCCGTCGTCGCCGCCGCCGGCATCGTTTCGTCGCCGGACGGCTTAAATCTCGGCAACCGGCAAATCACCGTTTCGACGGTGGGCATTCCGGCGGGAATTTTGCGCTTGGCGCGGGAACAACCGGCGTATCGGTTGGCGTTTTCGTTACACGCGCCGACGCAAGCGTTGCGCGAGCAGTTGATTCCGTTGGCGCGGCAATATCCGCTGACGGCGGTTTTGCCGGCGCTCGAAATTTTTGCGAACGCGACTTCGCGGCGTTTGACGATTGAGTATTGTCTCATCGCGGGTGTGAACGACGACCTCGCGCAGGCGCGGCAGTTGAACGCGCTATTGCGCCCTTTGCCGGCGCAAATCAATCTGATTCCGTTTAATCCGATTGGCGGCGACGCGCGGCGTTGGCGCCCGCCCGCCGCGGCGCAGATACGCGCTTTTCAGGACGCGCTGAAATTTCCGGCGACCCTCCGCGCGGAAAAAGGGCGCGACATTAACGCCGCGTGCGGGCAGTTGCGCGCGAGAACCATTGAGAATGAAGAATTAAAAATTAAGAATTGAGAATCGCGCCGTAAATATCAAAATGGCGAGTGCGATATAAAATTCCCCTCTGCGGAGGGGTGGCAGGCGAAACGCTCTATCTCGCCTGACGGGGTGGTTGCTTACGTTATCCCAGATTCTGTGACGCGATTTTTGGGATATAACGGCAACCACCCCGTCATCGCGACATAGAACCGTCGCGATGCCACCCCTCCGTAGAGGGGAATAGACCGCCGCTAAACCCTTTCCCAAACGAGGCATAATCCGCCGATGAAATACTTTATTCGTTACCGGCTCTTCAAACTTCTGCTGTTTTCGACGCGGGTTTTGCCGCTCCGCTACGGCTATTGGATTGCCCTGCGCATCGCGGATTTCGGCTATTTCATCGCCGACCGCGGGCGGCGCGAGGCGCTGAAACGCAATCTGCGCGTCGTCTTTCCCGACGCCGGCGAACAGCGCGTCATTTACGAAGCGCGCTGGATTTATCGCAACTGGGGCAAATACCTGTGCGAATTTTTTCGCTTTCGCGAATTCGACGAAAATTATTTCGGCAAGCACGTGGCGGTGGCGCACCCCGACCGCGTCGCGGCGCTGTTTCGGCGCGGCAAAGGCGTCATGATGTTGTCGGCGCATTTCGGCAACTGGGAAATCGGCGCGGCGTATTTCAGTTTGTATTGCGGCTTGCCGGTCAACGCCTTGGTGGCGCGACAGGTCTCGCCGCAACTCGAAAAAATGTTCATCAACGAACGCGCCGCGCAAAAAATAAAATTGCTCTACATCGACGAAGACCCGCGCAAAATTTATCAGGCGCTGAAAAACAACGAGATGGTCTGCATCTTGGGCGACCGCGACCCGACGGGCAACGGCGTGCCGGTAAATTTTTTCGGGCGTCCGTGCCGCTTCCCGCAAGGTCCGGCGCGCCTCGCGCTGGCGACCGGTTGCGCGGTGATAATGGGTGTGTCGCGGCGGCTCTCCAACGACAATTTTATTTTAGACCTCGACACGGAAATCGCGTTGCCGGCGACCGGCACGCGCGACGAAAAGGTGCGGCAATTCACGCAAAATTTCGCCGACTTCTTGGAAGAAAAAATTCGCTGTTCGCCGGAACAATGGTCGGCGTTTTACGACGTGTGGGATGCGGAATGGAAACAGTAGAACAATTACAAATTAATAATTAAAATTTACGATGTCGAGCGAAGCGAAGGGTAGTGGGCTTTCCGAATTACGAATGGCAGTAGAAATTAGTAAATTCGCCGCGAAGCGGCAGAGCGTAACAGCCCAGCCCAAAGGAAAATCGGCGGTATCGATTTTCCGGCGGGCTGGGTTAGCGTTGCCGGAAAATCCGCCCTGTAAGGGCAGTGGAAATTTTTGCATTGCCCTTATAGGGCGCGTAATTTATGGACAACTTTTTACCCAGCGCGTTGCGCTGGGCTGTTACGCGCCGCCCCTGCGGGGCGTTTTTCCATTCGTAATTCGTAATTTTTAATTCGTAATTGAAATCGCCCTCACAGCGAGCGCTCATATTTACGATTAGAAAAGGGGACGCCGATGTCCAACCCGCGATATTTGGGAATGATGAAGCCGATGGTCGAGGGCGACGCGGCGCTATGGAAGTTGGCGCAACGCCGCTTCACGCAAATCGGTCTCGGCGCCGAGGCGTATCCGGCGCACCCCGACCACTTGCGCGAACTCGTCAATTACCTGCCCGACGCGCCCGTCAACACCGCGCATCTGCCGTATCACCTCGACATTACCGTGCCGGAACATCGCGCCGCCGTCGTCGAATTTGCCCGTGCCGCCGACCGGCGGCTTTACGGTTTTACCTTGCACGACCAGCGAACGTATTCGCCCGACCGTAGCGGCGCGTTTATCGCCGCGCTCGGCAAATTGACGAAGGCGCTGAACGCGACGCCGGTGAATTTATTCTTTGAATATGTTTCGACGCGCGATTTTGACGAGTATGAAGAAATGTTGACGGCGGCGGCGCCAACGCCGCGCGTTTATCCGTGTTTGGATGTCGGGCATATCGCCGTCGATTACTGCCGCGACTTAATCAGAAAATCCTGCCGCGAATTGCGACAGGCGGTGTTGGCGCCGGATTTCGCGTTGCTCGCGCAATACATCGACCGCGTGCAGGCGGCGGTGAGCGCGGCGCGCGGTTTGGCGTTCAAATATGTCAAACGTTTTTTCGCCGCGCATTTTTCGCGCCTACATTTTCACGCGCACGACGCGCATCCCATCTCGAAATTAAGCCCGTATCCGATTCGCGACCATTTGTCGTATTTGCAAACGCTGGCGTTGCCGTTTCGCTGGGGCGCGTCCCATTTCACGCGCGGCATTTTCGGTCCGGCGGGCGCGGCGGAATTAAATCAATTGCTTTGCGGCGCCGACGCGGAAATTACGCTGATGTTGGAAATTCACGCGCAACCCGGACGGTTGCCGCTCGGCGCGGACGCCGATTTATTCGCGCACTGGGCGGACATAACCAACGCCGAAAAAATGAACCGCCACCTCGAACTCATCCACCAAAGTTACAACGTGCTGACGGCGCAATAACGCAATTAACAATTCACAATTAACAATTAACAATTCATAATTTCGGCATCGGAGTTTTATTTTCAAATTTCGCGAAGCGATTCTGATAATCAAATTCTACAATTGTTAATTGTGAATTGTTAATTTTTAATTGTCTTAAAAGGAAGCGGCAATGGACTTTTCCAAATTGGCAACGCTGTTATGGCAGGCGTCGTGGGAGACGTTTTACGTCGTGGCGCTGTCGTCGTTGTTCGCGGCGATTATCGGCGTGCCGCTCGGCGTGTTGTTGCTCATCACGCGGCGCGGACATATCAAACCGCAACGGTGGATTAACGGGTTACTCGGTTTTATCGTCAACGCCACGCGCTCGGTGCCGTTCATCATTTTCATCATCGCGATTATTCCGCTGACGCGCTTTCTCGTGCGCACGTCCATCGGTCCGACGGCGGTGATTGTGCCGCTGACGTTGGCGGCGGCGGTGTTGGTGGCGCGGCTGACGGAAACCGCGCTGGCGGAAGTCCCGCACACGATTATCGAGGCGGCGCAATCGTTCGGCGCGACGACGTGGCAAATTATTTGGCGCGTGTTGTTGCCGGAGGCGTTGCCCGGACTGTTGCAAATGATGACGCTGACGGTGATTACGCTGATTGCCTATTCGGCGATGGCGGGCGCGGTGGGCGGCGGCGGCTTGGGCGATTTGGGCATCCGCTACGGCTATCAACGCTATCAATGGGAAGTGATGCTCTCGACGGTCGTCCTGCTAATGGCGGCGGTGCAAGCGGTGCAGTTCACCGGCGACCGCCTGACGCGCCGCTTCGCGCGGCGACGGGAAAAATAAAGAACAGAGTTTAGAGTTAAGAATTGAGAGTTTAGATGGTGGAGTTTTATTTTTAAGACGCGCGAAGCGCAACCACCTTCTCAACTTTCAACTCTCAACTCTAAACTCTGCTCTTTACAACCGCCCCCCCGCCCCGCAAAATACGTTTCGTTTGTCGCTAATTTTCCGTGTTTGAAATTGCAAAAAAGGAGTTATTACTATGAAAATTCTTGTGGTGGACGATTCTTCCACGATGCGCCGGATTATCTGCAACACGCTGAAAACCGTGGGGCAGGAGGATGTCGTCCAAGCCGGCGACGGCGTCGAAGCCCTCGCGGTGTTGGAAAAAAATCCCGACGTAAAGTTGATTCTGAGCGACTGGAATATGCCGAATATGAACGGGCTCGACTTCCTGAAAAAAGTCCGCGAAACCAAATCCAAAGAGGACTTGCCGACCGTGATGGTTACCACCGAAGCGGAAAAAACCAACGTCGTTACCGCCATCAAAGCCGGCGCCAACAACTACATCGTCAAACCGTTCACCCCGGAAA
Organism: Planctomycetota bacterium; assembly: GCA_031261425.1. GTDB lineage: Bacteria > Planctomycetota > SZUA-567 > SZUA-567 > SZUA-567 > MS499-59. Next base: position 48,483 of record JAISJR010000103.1, on the reverse strand, counting down.
TTCTGTCGGAAAAAGTCGCGCCGTTCATTAAGTAGAGTCGAGAGTCGAGAGTTGAGAGTTGAGAGTTGAGCAAAGGTTGCGCTTCGCGCATTCTTAAAAATAACTCCTTTGCTAAACTCTTAACTTTAAACTCTCAAATCTTAACTCTAAACCGCCGTTTAGAGGAACCGTAATGAAAATCATCGTGGCTTCGCCGAACCAGACCGCTTTCGGATTGGTCAAAAATATCCTGGTCAACGCCAAGGTGCAGAACGCGGACGCGGCGCACACCACGGGCGTCGAGGACACGCTCGCCGCGTTGTCGGCGGACGACAAAGGTCGCGATATGGTGCTGGTCGATTGGGAATTTCCCGACGACCAATTGCCCACGCGCATCGTCGCGGCGGTGAAAACCAAAAGCGCGACGACGCCGGTGTTGCTGTTGTGCGTCAAGGCGAAAGCCGGCGGCACGTTTTCGGCGATGAAAGCCGGCGCCAACGGCGTCGTGCATAAGCCGTTCGAGCCGATGGCGCTGTTGCGCGCCGTGGCGGAGGCGTTCAAGCCGAAAGAACACCAGTCGGTCAACGTCGAATTTATCAACCCGTTCATCGACGCGACGCGCAACGTGTTGCAAACGATGTGCGGCGTGGAAATCGTGCGCAAAAAATTATTCCTCAAAGAAGACCACCGAATGCTCGGTGAGGTCTCCGGCGTGATGGGGCTGGGCGGCGCGGCGATGGGGTCGGTGGTGGTGAGTTTTCACACCAAACAAGCGTGTTTTCTCGTCGGCAAAATGTTGGGGGCGGAAACGCCGACCGAACTGACGCCGGAAGTTTGCGACGGCGTCGGCGAACTTATCAATATGATTTCGGGACAGGCGAAAGCGACGCTCGCCAAAACCAAATACCATTTCAACATCAGCATTCCCTCGGTCATCTCCGGCGCCGGACACGAAATTTCCCACCGGCAAGGCACGCCGAACATCGTCGTCTTATTCAACATTCAGGGCGAAACCGAAGAGTTCGCGTTGCAGGTGTGCCTCGCGCCGACGGGGCAGTGATTTTAATTACGAATTACGAATTCGACCCGTTGATTGACCTGTTCGGTAACCGACGCCTTAAATCGTCGGCTTTAACCGACGGATTCGAGTTTGCCTTTTAGTGGGCTTTAGCCCGACAACACTAACCATGTAGGGTTAAAACCCACTGATTTTTGCGCCTTAAACCGTCGGCTAAAGCCGACGGCAATACATTTAGAACCTATCCGAATAACCAGAATCGAAGATTGAGAGATTTACCACCAAGGCGAAAAAGGCGCACGAAGTCCGCGTTTCAACCTTCGGCGACTTGTGCGCCTTGGTGGTTAAATTTTGATAACCAGATAGGTTCTTAGAATGGTTAGCGAACAACTCTATTGAATTCACAGGAGTCCCCCAATGAAAAAAGCCCTCATCACCGGCGTTACCGGACAGGACGGGTCGTATCTGACCGAATTTTTGCTTGACCGCGGCTATGAAGTGCACGGCATTATCCGCCGGTCGAGTTCGTTCAACACGCGCCGCATCGACCATCTTTATCGCGACCCGCACGAGAAAACGCGCCTGTTTTTACACTACGGCGACTTGACCACCAACGACGGTTTGACCGACGTGATTTACCACGTCCAACCCGACGAAATCTACAATCTCGGCGCGCAAAGCCACGTCCGCGTGTCGTTCGATATGCCGGAATACACCGCCGACGCTTCCGGCGTCAGCGTCGTGCGCCTCCTCGAAAGCATCCGGCGCGCCGGCATTAACACGCGCTTTTATCAGGCGTCCACCAGCGAATTGTTCGGGAGCGCCCTGCCGCCGCAAAGCGAAACGACGGCGCTTCAACCGCAAAGCCCCTACGCCGCCGCGAAACTTTACGCTTACTGGCTCGTCCGCAATTATCGCGACGGCTATAAAATGCACGCAAGCAACGGGATTTTATTCAACCACGAATCGCCGCGGCGGGGCGAAACGTTCGTTACCCGCAAAATCACCCGCGCCGTCGCCAACATCGTCGCCGGCGCGCAAACGGCGCTGTATTTGGGGAATATCGACTCGCGGCGCGACTGGGGTTACGCGCCGGAATTTGTCGAATGTATGTGGCTGATTTTGCAACAGGATAATCCCGACGATTACGTCATCGGCACCGGCGAGGCGCACACCATTCGGGAATTTTTGTCCGCCGCGTTCGGCTACGTCGGGCGGGATTATCAGGATTACGTGAAAATCGACCCGAAGTATTTTCGTCCGACGGAAGTCGATTATTTGCTCGCCGACCCGCGTAAAGCCCGCGAAAAATTGGGCTGGCAACCGCGCGTCAAATTTCACGAATTGGTGCAAATAATGATGGACGCGGATTTGGAATTATTAGGTTTGCCCTGCCCCGGCGAAGGCAAAAAAGTCGTCGCCGAACGCTTCGACGGCAACTGGCACCATTGGGGGCGCGCCGTCGTCTCCATGGAAAACGCCACGCACGAGATTTAGGCGGTTTGCCGATGTTGATATGGAAGCAGTAATGAAACAGAATAGGCGTGTTACTTGTTTTTTATTTTTGAAAAGAGAGGTGATTTATGGCAGTTAAAGTCGCGAAGAAAAATCCGGGGCGGAACGCCAAAAAAACGGCAAAGACCGACGCGCCGGTGGTCGAGGGTGAAAAACACGGGCGTTTTACCGACTATCTGCGGGCGCATCCCGATTTCAAACTGACTATCGTTGATATGAAAGCCGTGATGAAATAAAATTAGCGGGTCGCTTTATTTTTTATTTTTGAAAAGAGAGGTGATTTATGGCAGTTAAAGTCGCAAAAAAAAATCCGGGGCGGAGCGCCAAAAAAACGGCAAAGACCGACGCGCCGGTGGTCGAGGGTGAAAAACACGGGCGTTTTACCGACTATCTGCGGGCGCATCCCGACTGTTATGGAACAATCGTTGATATGAAAGCCGTGATGAAATGAGTGAGCGCTATCTGCTTGACACTAACATTTTTTTATTCCGCATCATCAACGCAGAAATGTTGGACAAGAATGTATTCGGCATCCTTGACGATTACGAAAATTTACTCTATGTCAGTTCGGAAAGCGTCAAGGAAGTTTTGCATTTATGGCAGTGCGGCAAGGTGCGTTTTGCTCGCTGGAAAACCGCCGCCGATATTTTTGCGTCGATTGACGACCTCCGTCTCACCGTCAAATACGTGCAACCCGAACATCTGCTGACTTTCGGCGCATTGCCGTTAGTCAAAGACCACCATGACCCTAGCGACCGCCTGATTATCGCGCAAGGCATCACCGAAAAAATGACCACCATCAGTAGCGATAACAAATTCCCGCTTTATCGCCGCTACGGACTGAAACTCATTTACAATCAGCGATAAAATAAAAACAGACGCCCATTATGGGCGCCTGTTTCTTTTTACAACTTCAATTTCCGCCTACGACAAACGGGTCCTTATCCGCATTGTTTTCCCACTCATATTCCATCATCTTTGTTATTTCTTTTGCTTTTTCCGCGCCGAAACGGTCAAACACAAAGCCAATGCTCATATCTATGCCGGCAGATATGCCCGATGACGTATAATACTTTTTGTCCACACACCAGCGGGCTTTATCTTGCCAATTTACTTTTATGCCCTTACTTTTTACCCAGACAAAGGCGATTTTATTGGTTGTCGCCTGACAATTGTCCAATAGTCCGGTTTTTGCCAATAAAGCCGCTCCGGTGCATACCGTTAAACACCACGCAGATTTTTCCACCATACATTTTAATTTAGAGAGGAACTCATTATCATTGACCAATGTTCTTGTTCCCTTGCCGCCGGGTATTAACAAAATACCGCCTGAACCCATAGTGTCGGCATTTTCAGTGTTTATGGATGCACTTTGTTTGCTTATTATATTGCCGCCATTCATTGAATAGTATTTTATACTATACTCTTCCACCTTGCCGAACACTTCAACGGGTCCGAAGAGGTCTAACGTTTCAAAATCATTAAATAGCAAACAATTTACATTCATAAAACGCCTTCCGTTTTCGATTGTTATCTGACGGACTTAACCGAAGCGCGGCGGACTGCCGTTACCGAAACCGGCGGTTAATGGTGGTGGCAATGTCCGCCGCAACAGCCGCTTGCCGAGAAATTTTGGCAACTGTCGGCGCAAGCCGGCGCGGCGGCGGCGGTGGCGGTGGCGAAAGTGCTGAACGCTTTGGTAACTTTTTTGCCGCCGCATTTTTCGCACGCCACGCGCGCGCCGCGCGCCGTCAACACTTCAAATTTTTCGCCGCAATCGTCGCAAACATATTCGTAGAGGGGCATAGTTTTGTCCTTTCGGTTTAGGGAAAAAGTTTAGAGTTGAGAGTTTAGAGTTGAGAGAGCGGAGTTTTATTTTAAGACGCGCGAAGCGCAACCTCTGCTCAACTCTCAACTCTGCTCTCTAAATTTGGCATTTTTCGCAAAAATACGTTGACCGTCCGGCTTGCGTGATTTTGCGGATTTTCCCGCCGCAATGCCGGCAGTCCAGACCGGCGCGGTCATAGACGCGCAACCGGCGCGTGAAATTTCCCTCCCTGCCGCTCAATTGCCGGTAATCGCTAATCGTCGTGCCGCCGTGTTTAATCGACTCTTTCAACACTTCCTTAATGGCGGCGACGACGGCGGCGGTTTCGGCGGCGGACAACGATTTCGCCGGACGCTCCGGCGCGATGCCGGCGCGATGCAACGCCTCGCTGGCGTAAATGTTGCCGACGCCCACGACAATTTCCTGCTTCATAATTTGCGTTTTTATCGGCGTGGCGGCGCGCGCGTTTTTCGCCGCCAAATACGCGGGCGTGAACGGTGCCGAAAGCGGCTCGACGGCGAGTTTGCCGAGCAGGGCTTTTAGTTCCGCGTCCGTCGCACAAAATTTTATCAAACCGAATTTGCGCGGGTCGTTATAGACCAATTTTTCGCCGTTGTCCAACGCAAAAACGGCGTGGTCGTGCGCGCGGCGCGGTTCCGCTTTTTTATCGATGCGCAACGAGCCGGTCATCCCTAAATGAATGACGACGGCGGCGCCGTTGTCGAGCGTCAGCACGATGAATTTGGCGCGACGCGCGACGGCGACAATCGACCGGTTTTTCGCCGACCGGTTAATGGTCGCGGCGTCCAACGGTTGCCGCAATTTTTCGGCGTAACCGTAAAACCGCGTCAGTATCCGCCCGACGACGGCGCGGCGCAACGCCCGCGTGATGGTTTCCACCTCTGGAAGTTCCGGCATAAGTTCCCTTTCGGGGGAGAGTTTAGAGTTGAGAGTTGAGCAGAGGTTGCGCTTCGCGCATTTTTAAAATAACTCCACTGCTCAACTCTAAACTCTCGCTCTTCGCAATCGTTCCCAATAATCCAGCCGCTTTTTGAGTTCGCGCTCGAAGCCGAATTCGCCGGGCGTGTAGAAAACCGTTCCCGCGAGCGACTCCGGCAAATGGTCTTGACCGGAAAAACCGTCGGCGCAATCGGGGTCGTATTGATAACCCTTGCCGTAGTCGAGTTGCTTCATCAATTTCGTCGGCGCGTTGCGAATGTGGAGCGGCACCGGCTCGTTGCGCGTTTGCGCCACCGCCGCCGCCGCCGCGTTGAACGCGACGTAAGTTTTATTCGACTTCGGCGCCGTCGCCAAATAAATCGCGCACTCCGCCAGCGCCGTGTTACATTCCGGCAGTCCCAAAAAATGCGCCGCGTCTTTGGCGGCAAGCGCCAGCGTCAACGCCTGCGGGTCGGCAAGCCCGATGTCTTCGCTCGCCATTCGCACCATTCGCCGCGCGACATACAGCGGGTCGGCGCCGCCGGACAACATTCGCGCCAGCCAATACAACGCCGCCTGCGGGTCGGAGCCGCGCACCGATTTATGCAACGCCGAGATTAAATTGTAATGCTCGTCGCCGCCTTTGTCGTAAGTAACATTCCGCGCCGTAATCGCTTCTTTAATCGTCGTCAGCGTCAATTCTTGCGCCGCGTTTTCGCCGCCGACGGATGCGGCGGCCATTTCCAACGCGCCGAGCGCGGCGCGGGCGTCGCCGTTGGCGTAATTGATTAAATGCGCCCGCGCGTCGTCCGCGAGGGTCAACCGCATTTTCCCTAAGCCGCGCAATTCGTCGCGCAACGCGAGAGCGACGATTTCGCCGATATTGGCGTCGGAGAGCGCGTTCAGCGTCCAGACGCGACAGCGCGAGAGCAACGCGCCGTTGACGGCGAACGAGGGATTTTCCGTCGTCGCGCCGATGAGAATCACCGTGCCGGCTTCGAGGTGTGGCAAAAAGGCGTCTTGCTGGGCTTTGTTGAAACGGTGGATTTCATCGACGAAAAGAATGGTGCGCTTGCCGAAGTTGGCGAGGAGTTGTTGCGCGTCGGCGACGAGGTCGCGCACTTCTTTGACGCCGTTCATCACCGCCGAAAAGGCGACGAATTTATGACCGGTGCTCTTGGCGATGACGCGGGCGAGCGTGGTTTTGCCGCTACCGGGCGGTCCCCACAAAATCATACTGACGATTTGGTCGGCGACGATGGCGCGGTTCAGCAAGCGTCCGGCGCCAAGCAGATGTTCCTGCCCGACAAACTCTTCAAGCGCGCGCGGACGCAAACGTTCCGCCAGCGGCGCGGTGAGGGAAAATAGGGACATTTTTTTCAGAGTTGAGAGTTGAGAGTTGAGAGTTGAAAGTTTAGAGTTTAGAGTTGAGCGGTGGAGTTATTTTAATAACGCGCGAAGCGCAACCTCTGCTTAACTCTAAACTCTCAACTCTAAACTCTCAATTCCACATTCCCGCGGCGCAGGCGCGGATTTGGCGGACGCAATTCGCCACGTCGTCGAACGCCGGCGGCGTCAGCGATTGCGCGCCGTCGCAGAGGGCGCATTTCGGATTGTTGTGAACCTCGATAATCAGCCCGTCCACGCCAATCGCCGCCGCCGCGAGCGACAACGGTTTCACCCACCGCGCCACGCCGCACGAATGGCTGGGGTCGATGATAACCGGCAGGTGCGTCAATTCCCGCAACACCGGCACGGCGGAAATGTCGAGCGTGTTTCGCGTCGCGCTCTCGAACGTGCGGATGCCGCGCTCGCACAAAATCACGTCCGGCGAGCCGCTCGCCATAACGTATTCCGCGCTCATCAGCAATTCTTGCAACGTGTTCGCCAGACCGCGTTTTATCAGCACCGGCTTGCGCATTTCGCCGACTTCTTTCAGCAACTCGAAATTTTGCATATTGCGCGCGCCGATTTGAATGAGGTCAACGTCGGCGAACAGCGGAATGTGCGCCGCGTCCATAATTTCGGTAACAATCGGTAAGCCGGTTTCTTTTTTCGCGAGTTCGAGCAACCGTAGCCCCTCGCCGTGCAAGCCCTGAAAAGCGTAAGGCGAAGTGCGCGGCTTGAAGGCGCCGCCGCGGAGAATCGTCGCACCGGACGCTTTGACGGCTTTCGCCACCGTGATAATTTGCTCTTCGCTTTCGACCGAGCAGGGACCGGCGATAAGTTGAAAATTGCCGCCGCCGATTTTGACGCGCGCTGCGCCGATTTCGACGACGGTGTCTTCGGTGTGGAATTTGCGGTTGGCTTTTTTGTAAGGGTCTTGAATCCGCCGCACGTCTTCCACGCAATCAATCGCCTTAATCGTGTCGATGTCGAGGCGCGTGGTGTCGCCAATCAGCCCGACAATCGTTTGCAGTTTGCCGGAAAGATTGACCTCGAAATTCATATTCTTCATCCACGCCACGAGTTGGTTGATTTGCGCCTCGGTGGTCTGGGGTTTTAAGATGACAATCATCGCGCGCTCGCTTTCTGGGGTGTGAGGTAGGGAAAATGTTTATTATCGTCGAGTTTTGGCACGGTCGTCGAATAACTTTAATAGAACGCCACCGCTCAACTCTAAACTCTCAACTCTAAATTCTTTTTCAATTCCGCCGCGACGCGCGACATATTAGTCGCGTGCGAGCCCTTGACCAAGACCACGTCGCCGGCTTGCAGTTGCCCGCGGAGCGCGGTCAGCAACGCGCCGGTGTCGCGATAATGCGCGAGCGTTTGCCGCGGGTTGTTCTTGCTTGCGCTCTCAATCAACGCCGCCATTTCGTCGCCGACCGCGAGCAACACGTCGATGGCGGTCGCGGCTAACCACCGTCCCAATTCTTGATGCAAGCGGCGCGACTCGTCGCCGAGTTCGCCCATATCGGCGAGAAGCAAAACGCGCCGCTTCGCCGGATACGCCGCCAACACTTGCGCCGCCGCGCGGATGCTCGCCGGATTCGCGTTGTAAGCGTCGTCAATCAGCGTTACGCCCGCCGCCACCGTCGTTTGCAAGCGCCCCGCGACCGGCGCGAAATCGGCAAGCGCGGCGTCCGCGAAAGCAATCCCGAAACGCCGCGCCGCAATCAGAGCGATTAGACAATTTTCAACGTTGTGGACGCCGAGCAACGGCAGAAAAAATTCTTGCGCCTCGACGCAAAAACGACTGCCGTGTTCGTCGGTTTTAATGTCGGTGGCGACCACATCGGCGGGCGCGTCAACCGCGAAAGTAATCGCCTCTACGCCGCGCGGCAGGCGTGGGCGAAATTGCGCCGCGTTCGCCGCCGGAAAAATCGCCAAACCGTCGTCCGGCAAAAATGCAAATATCTCTTGTTTTTCCGCCGCGATACGGTCGAGCGATTTCAGCCCCGACAAATGTCCGGCGGAAATGTTGGTGATTGCCGCGACGGTCGGACGCGCGATTTCCGCCAAGCGGCGGATTTCGCCCGGACTGCTCGTGCCCATTTCCAACACGCCGAACTCGGTCGCGGCGTCGCTTTGCAACAGCGTTTTCGGCACGCCGATTAAGTTGTTGAAATTCGCCGCCGGTTCGCAAATGTTTTTACCGCCGGCGCGCAAAATATGCGCGAGCAGGCGGCGGGTCGTCGTTTTGCCGTTGGTGCCGGTAACGGCGAACCACGGGACTTGCGCGATTTCGCGGCGAAAACCCGCCGCCATTTCGCCGAACGCGCGCGCGGGGTCATCGACCACAATACCGGGGCGCCGTTTTAGCGCCGCTTCGTTGCCGGTGAGCGCCGCGACCGCGCCGCTCGCAAACGCCGCGTCGATGAAATTATCGCCGTCAAAGTTCGGACCGCGCAACGCGACAAACAAACTGCGCGGCGGCAACGCCCGCGTGTCGGTGCCGACGGCGGCAAACGCGACATTGTCGCCGACAAGTTTCCCCGCCGCCCACTTCGCCGCCGTTTGCAAGTCGAGTTCCGTCATTTTATCCTCGCGGTGGTCGTCGCGGAGATTGTAAATTCGGCGGCGGAAAATATCAATGAAAGAGCAGTCGATAGTTTTTAGTCGGTAGCGGCGGAGTTTTTATGGGCAAGTTCGCCGGCGTCCGCGAAGCGAATCTCTGACCGTCAAACTCCACCGCTAAAAACCACCGACTAGCAACTACCAACTTTAATTTGATAAAGTTTAAGTTTTCCGCTTGGGCGCCGATAATTAAGTTTGACAGTGCGGGAGAGCGGTTTATATTGTCATTTCTGTCGCGGCAAGGGATTTGCCGCGCCAAGCCCCAACAAGGAGGAAATTATGATTAGCATCGGCGGTTCCGCGTCCAACGCGGTCAATTCTTACCATCACAATAATCAGCGGCTGTCTTCCGCGATGGAAAAACTTTCCACCGGTCGGAAAATTAACAGCGCGTCTAACGACCCCGCCGGTTACGTGATGTCGGCGCAGTTGCAGTCGTCGATTTTCGGCACGCAACGCGCGATGCAAAACACGCAGGAAACCAACAACGTGCTCGCGATTGCCGAGGGCGCGCTCGCCAGCATCGCCAACCCGCTCGCGAAAGTCAAACAACTCGCCATTCACGCGGCGAACGGCGGCGTTACTTCGCAAGACCAGGTCAAAGCCGACCAGGCGGAAGTCAACGGCATCTTAAACGCCGTGCAAAAAATCGCGACGACCACGACTTACAGTAATAAAAATCTGCTCAACGGCACGTCGTCCGATATGAACTTGCAACTGACGGACAGCGTCGGACGCGACAAATTCGGTCTGCCGAATATCTCGCTCGAAAATTTGGGGCGCGTTACGGTCGAAACGCCGGTCTATGAAACCACCGTCAACGACGCCGGCGAAACGGTCTATAAATACGACGCGGACGGCAACAAAATTCAGCGACTTGACGCCGACGGCAAACCGGTAACGACGAGCAAGACGTATTCGATGCGGGATTTGTATTCCGGCGGCGACGCGGCGTTGGCGGAGAACCCGGAAATCGCGATGCAAATCGTTGACCAAGCCCAACGGGATATTTCCGGCTACCGCGCGAGCATCGGCGCGTATCAGCAAAACACGTTGGAAGCCAACGCCAATTCGTTGGCGGTGGCGATGGAAAATATCATCGCGACGGAAAGCGAAATCGGCGACGCCGACATTGCGAAACTCTCGACCGAACAGGCGACCGCCGACATTCTGACGAAAGCCAGCATTTTCGGCATCCAAAAACTGAACGAAAACGCCGGACGCTATCTGCAATTGTTAGGCATTGACGGCGGGCATAAATAATTCCGCCGCGCCTGACCAATCGTGTTAGACGCCGCGACCTCAGACAGAAAGGGGAGGTGTGAAATGTTCAACACTGGATGGAAGTCGCCCTCGGGCAAGGATGATGAATTTGATAGAATGATGTTGCATTATTGCGCTTTGTCTTTGATTATTCTTAAGGACTTAACGATAATTGCGGTTGCATTAGCCGTAGTTTTGTCGTTTGTAGCTGCTTTTATATTTTAGCGGGATATTCCGATGTATAATTACATTTTGTATGATTTATCGTCAGAGGATTATTTCGCCGCGCCCGCCGTCAATCGGTCGGCACTGTGGAAGATACTCGACACACCGGCGAGTTACAAATGGGCGGTTGATAACCCGCCGGAAACGACGGAGGCAATGGTAAATTAAATAATCGCCGATTTGCTGTAAAAGTGTTTTCCGTCGCGCGGCGGGGGAAAACACTTTTTTATTGGGAGAGAGCGCGATTATTGCGCGCGGCGGTTTTTTACAACCCGTCCGGTTTTCGTATGATGGCGTAAGCGAGGGAAGTCGCGCCAATTGTCAAGAATCAAAGGAGACCGCCAATGGCTTATACTTGGGACGCGGTATTGGAAACCGGCAATGAATTGATTGACCGGCAACATCAGGAGTTGATTATCGCAATCAACAATCTCTTGGACGCCTGCAATAACGGCAAAGGTCGGGACGCCGCCGAGAGCACGTTGGAGTTTATGGTCAATTACGCGCTAAAACATTTGCGCGACGAAGAGGAACTACAAGTTCGTCATCAATACCCGCATTACGCGGGACACAAAAAAATGCACGACCATTTCAAGCGAGCAATCGCGGAAATTGTGTTGCACTTCCGCGAAAACGGCACGACCGTCGCGTTGGTCGGCAAGTTAAACATCAGCATCGGCGAATGGCTAACCAATCACATCAAAAACGAAGACGCGCGCCTCGCGCGCTATATCGTGTCGCGATAGATAATTCAATCGCACGTTGAATATTGGCGATGTGATTTGTTATTTATCGCGATAATTTACGAACAAACTTTTCGACGGCGTCCAATCTTTGGCTATCGCGTCGGCTTTTTCGAGCCAGCGAGCAATACGCTTCTGAGGCGGAACCGATTCGCCCCAATATTCGACAAACAGCGCGTCGTCCATCGTCAACGCCGCTCGCGTCATTTCCGTTTCGAGAAGTTTTAACGCTCGCTCAATGTAAATTCCGCCTTCGTCATCATTAGTGGGATTGGCGACGCTTCCGGCGGAAAATAAATCTCGCGCCTGATGACAAAGCACTCCGCGATAAGTCAGCAAATACAAAACCACATCGTTGTATTTATCGCGCGTGTTGCGCGAATCCACCACGCTCGGACACAACAGCACCGCTTCCGCGCGAAGTTTGGTTTTTTCTTCCATTGATAAACCGGTATAAAGACGCGCTTGTATCGGCAAGGCGTGTTCCGCTTCCGGCGAATCTTCTAGCCACCATAACCGTTCGCCTTTTTGCAACCGCGACCGCGCGTAATTGCGAATATAGCGCATTTTCTCGGACATCGGCAGTTGACGAAAATCGTCATACTTGACGCCCATCAAATCAAAAAGCGACCGAGCCGTCGAAATTTCAACTTCAAATCGCGGCACATGCGAAGTGCGAACGTGCATTACGCTTTGCTCGTAATCAGCCCATTTTACTTCCGGCTCGCCACCCATTTTTCCAAATATCAAATAAACCTTTTCGACGGTTTCGACGCGGTGCGATTCGAGGACGCTGTTGGCGACGCTTCGCCAAGTATCGTTAAGCGTGAATTTTACTTCCACGCCAAAACGCTCAACCGCGATGTCGGGAAACGCTTGCGGATGCGGGTCAAAATCAATTTTGATTTCAGGATGCGACGCGAGACCGTCTTGCAAAACTTCGCGCGCGCGATTTTCAAATTGCGGCGACGAGCGAAAAATTTCGCGGCGGGCTTCGGCGTCAAGTCGCGCGCAAGCGGCGGTCAACAAATTCTCAAATTCATCTTGATTGATCATTCGCCGCCTTTGATGGTTGATTGCACCGCGCGCGCGACATGCCACGCCAACACCGGCGGCACGGCGTTGCCGATTTGCCGTTCGGTTTCGCGCAGTTTGGCTTTGAAAATAAAGTTGTCGGGGAAGGACTGCAACCGCGCCGCTTCGCGCATCGAAATTCGGCGCGGCAAAGAATAGTGAAATTGAATGTTGCCATGGCACTCGGCGCGCACCGTATAACCCGGACGGTCGGCGATTAAGCGACGATTGCCTTGCTCCGTGCTTTTATTGGCGAACGACCAAACGTGGCTAAATTCCTCATCCAACGCGCGATTTTCCAAATCGACCAGCGCTTCTTTCGCGGTGATTGGCGACGCGTCCGGCGGCGGCGGCGGCGTAAAACGCGGCATATCGCGGCGCGTCCCGACAATCAGTACGCGCTCGCGAGTTTGCGGCACTCCGTATTTTTCGGCGTTGTAAAGTTGATAACTAACGCTGTAGCCGAGCGCGCAAAAATCAGCGAGGATTTTGGCGAAAGAATCCGCGTTTTGTTTCAATAGCAGACCTTTGACATTTTCCGCGACAAAAATTTTCGGCTGCGTCTTGGCGACCGCTTCTACCAATAAAGTATAAAGTCCGCTTCGCTTGCCTTTGATGCCTTGCATTTTGCCGTTAATCGAAATGTCTTGACAAGGAAAACCGCCGATAACCACATCGGCAGTCGGCGGCAAATCGGCGATAACTTGACGCGCGTCGCCTTCAATGATATGGTCGCCGACATTTTCACGGTAAGTTTTGCACGCGGCGGCATTGATTTCATTTGCCCAAGTTATTTCAAAATCATTTTTCGCGTAATGCTTGCCTAAAAAATCGAAACCGCCCAAGAAACCCAAGTCCATGCCGCCGCAACCGGAGAAAAGCGATACGATTTTGATTTTTGATAATTTGCTCATAACGCCGATTCTCCTTTCTCCATAAAACGCTTAATTCTGCCGCGCAACACAGCGCGATTGCTTGGACGTAACGCGCATTCCCAAACGACCATATAGCGCCAACCTAATTTATGGAATAGGGAGTAGGCGCGGCGGTCATTTTCGACGTTGCGTTTGAATTTTTTGCGCCAATAAACGACGTTGCTTTTGGGCAAACGATTTTTCGCGCAACCGGCGTGGCGATGCCAAAAACAACCGTGAACAAACACCGCTTTTTTGCGCGATTGGAAAACTAAATCCGGCTTTCCCGGCAAAGAGACGACATTGGTCAAGCGACAGCGATAACCCAACGACCGAAAAATTTCTCGCGTTAAAATTTCGGGTTTCGTATTTTTCGACCGCACCAACGCCATCTGCCGACTACGCGCGGTGGGCGTCATCGTATCTGCCATTTCCCGCTTCCGTTAATTGCGTGGTTTTATTATGTCTATATGATTCTACCGGTAAATTTTAGACGCTTCGCGTTTCCTTTCAATGGGCGGGAAAATTCCCACACACCGAAAATAGTGTTGCCCAACCCGCAATCGCTAAATCCCCCACGCCGGAATCGCCACCGCGTTTTCCGTCAGCGGCAAAGGCGAAGGGCGCAGGCAAATCACCGCGCCACAGCCGGTTGGTTGCGGCAGATTTTTCAACACGCCGAAATGGCGGGCGTCGTCCGGCGTCGGCGTCGCCGTTTTTTTCACTTCAATCGGATACAGCGTGTTGTTCGTTTCGAGAATGAAATCAATTTCCCGTTGGTCGGCGTCGCGGTAAAAATAAAGATTCGGGTCTTCGCCGTGATGCCAATAACTTTTCAGAATTTCCCCCAGCGCATACGTCTCCAAAATCGCGCCGGTCAAATATCCCGCTTCCAAGGTCTCCGGGCTGTTCATTCCGGTCAGATACGCGCATAAGCCGGTGTCCAAAAAATACGCGCGCGGCGTTTTGAGCAGTCGCGTGGTGGGATTGCGATAATACGGCTCGATGATTTTAACGAGACCGGCGCGGACGAGAGCGCTCAGCCACGCGCGCGCGGTGCGTTGGTCGATTTGCGCGTCGCGTCCGATTTCGGCGTAATTCAACATCGCGCCGGTGCGCGCCGCGACCGCGCGGACAAAATTATGAAACTTTATCTCATTGCCGCGCAAGTCCAAAGCGTCCCGCACGTCGCGCTCAATATAGGTCTGCCAATACGATTTATAAAAAGTGCTCCAATTTTCGCCGCGATGCGTGATGAGCCGCGGGAACGAACCTTGCCAAATAATTTTATACAATTCCGCCAATTTCAGCGGCGGCGTTTGATGTTTAATCAGCGCCGGCGCCGGCAAAAATGGGCGACCGCCGTAGGGCTTTTTCGTCATCTCGCGATACGACAAGCCGAGCAAGTCCAAAATCGCCACGCGCCCCGCCAGCGATTCTTGCACGCCTTTCATCAACGAAAATTTTTGCGAGCCGGTCAGCCAAAACAAACCGTTTTTTTCGGGATGACTGTCGATGTAAATTTTGAGGTAGGGGAAAAGTTGCGGCGCGTATTGAATTTCGTCAATAATCACCGGCGGCTCGTAGCGCTCGACAAATAAGGCGGGCTGATTTTGCGCCAAGTCGCGATTGTCCAAGTGGTCTAACGAAACATAACGCCGTCCCGCCGTCTGCGCCATCTTCAGCAACGTGGACTTGCCGACCTGCCGCATGCCGGTCAGCAACAGCGCCGGAAAATTGCGGGAAATCCGCTTGATTGGCGGCGTGAGCGTGCGTTTCAACATTTTGTCTGCCTCGTAGGATATGACATCACGATGTCATATCTTACGAAACGGCGGTCGCGCGACAAGCGCGGCGAAATGATAAAGAAATTGTCCCACGGCTCGCTCGCCAGCCCCCGCGATTTGCAGCGCCCCGTTTTACCGTTGCAGTTGTCGCCGGATTTTTTCCGCCAGCGCGACCGCGTCGCCGTCGTTGACGATTTCAATTACTTTGGGGGCGTCCGCCGCGTAAAGTTGCGCGCAACGGTCGCGACGGGCGAGTTCGCCCGCGTCCCAGCCGCGATTGGCGACGCGCGCCAAGCGCAAGTCAAACGGCGCGGTGATGAGCCAGATTTCTTCATAGAGTTCGTCCGCCGCCAACGTTTGCAACAGCGGCGCGTCCAAACCGATGATTTCCGCCGTCAACGCGGACAGTTCGCGGAGGATTTGTTCTTTTATCCACGGGTGGACGACGGCTTCTAATTGCCGCAAACTCGCGGCGTCGGCAAAAACAACGGCGCCGAGTTTTTGCCGGTCGATATCTTCGCCGGTGAAAATCGCGTCGCTGAAAATACGCCGCAACCGGCGCTCGTTATCGCGGTCAAGCAACGCGGCGTGCCCGAACTCGTCGGCGTCGATAATTTGCGCGCCGTGTCGCCCGGCAAGAATTTTCGCGACCGTGGATTTTCCGGCGCCGGGCGCGCCGGTAAGACCGAATATTCTGCTCATCATCGCGCCCCCATCGCCGCGTTTAATAATGCCGGCAGTGGCTTTAGCCGTTGCCTTTTAGATACGGCATCATTTGGTGCCGCACGAAAATCGAATTGATGTAGGTGTCGGCATACAAAATGTAACCTTGTTTTTCCAGTATGGCGCGCGCGCCGGTTTCTTTTACCCATCTGCCGTCGGCATCGTAGGACATTGTTTCGATGCAAATCACTTTCGGTTGGCGTTGGGCAAACGGGAAAGTCCGCAACACGATTTCATCAATGCCTTCGGCGTCAATGTTCACGAAATCGGGGCAACCCTCGGCGTCCGAGTATTGGTCGAGAATCTGCCACACCGGCGCCACCGGCACGACGCTCGTCCGCACAATTTTCGCCGCGCCCATCTGCTCCATTCTTTCCGCAAATTCGCGCGAGAAAGAGTTCGCCGTATGGTTGGACATTTCGTAGTAAGTCAGTTCGCCGGCGGTCTCGCCGATTCCCATATTCAAGTTAATGTCTCGCGGACGGAACTTTTGCAAAAGTTCCCACAAATTCCGGTTCGGCTCAATGTTGATGCCGCGCGAACCGGCGAGACAAAAGTGCATTGTATTATTAAGCAGCACCGGATGATTCGCGCCGATGTCCAAATAAGTCGGTTGCGAAACACGCATCCGGTCGAGCAGGAAGCGAACGATTAAATCCTCGCCGGTCTGCGCAAACGACGGCGACATATTGCCTTGCAAGAACGCTGTTATTTCTTCCGCATTTACCGCATCCATAAAAATTCCTCCTCACTTCGCCGCCAGCCAATTATCGCCGGCGCCGACTTCGACTTTTAGCGGCACAATTAAATCCGCGGCGCGTTCCATTACTTCTTTCACCAACGCCGCGACGCGCGGAACTTCGTCGAGCGGGGCTTCCAGCACCAATTCGTCGTGAATTTGCAACAACAGCCGCGCCGCGAAGTTTTCCTCGCGCAAATGCCGCGCCAAGCGCAACATCGCCACTTTGATAATTTCCGCCGCCGTGCCTTGAATAACGGTGTTGACCGCTTCCCGCTCGCCGCGCTCGCGCTCCGTTTTTTTCGACGACCGCAGTTCGGGAATTTCGCGCCGCCGCCCGTAAAGCGTTTTGACGAAGCCGTCCGCCGCCGCCCGCGCCAACGTCGCGTCAAGGTAACTTTTCACCGCCGGAAAATCGCGAAAGTATTGGTCGATAAAATCCTGCGCCGCGAAATGCGGAATACCGAGCGCCTCCGCCAAACCGTGCGCCGACTGCCCGTAAATGATGCCGAAATTCACCGCCTTCGCCGCCCGCCGCTGGTCGGCGGAAACCTCGTTTTCCGGCAGACGATTGACCGTCGCCGCCACCGCGCGATGAATGTCGCGGTTATGCGCAAACGCCGCGAGCAAATTTTCGTCGCCGGAAAAATGCGCCAACACCCGCAATTCAATCTGCGAATAATCCGCCGCCAACAATTGCCAACCGTCCGGCGCGACGAACGCCGCGCGAATCGCCCGCCCTTTTTCACTGCGCACCGGAATGTTTTGCAAATTCGGACGGTGCGACGCCAGCCGCCCCGTCGCCGTCGAGGTCTGCGAAAAAGTCGTATGCACCCGTCCGCGCGGGTCGAGCAACGGCGGCAGAGCGTCGATATACGTGTTTTTCAATTTGTAATACTGGCGATAGTCGAGCATCAGCGCCGGCAATTCGTAGCCCTGACCGGCGAGTTCTTTCAGCGTCGCCTCGTCGGTGCTAAAACCCGTTTTCGTGCGCCGCAACGTCGGCATTTTCAATTTGTCGAACATTATGTCGCCCAATTGGCGCGGGCTTTCCAGATTGAAATCCTCGCCCGCGAGCGCCACGATGCCGGCGCGCAAATTGTCGATAATCCCCGCCAATTCCTCGCCGAGATTTTGTAACACCTCGGCGTTGACGCGCACGCCGCGCTCCTGCATCGCCGCCAACACTTCGCTGAGCGGCAATTCGATTTCGCGCAGATATTTCCGCTCCGCGTCGCTCAATTTTTCGTCGAGCGTCGCGAACAA
This sequence comes from Planctomycetota bacterium, assembly GCA_031261425.1. GTDB lineage: Bacteria > Planctomycetota > SZUA-567 > SZUA-567 > SZUA-567 > MS499-59. The sequence goes on along the minus strand of JAISJR010000103.1, from coordinate 30,450 downwards.
CCGCCACGTCAGCGCCGCCGTTTCGCCGAAATACGCCGCGACTTTTTCCGGCTCGGCTTGCGCGAAATCCACGCGCCGCGCCCCCGCGCCGGTAACGGTTTCCTCCGACCGCCGCGCCACGCCGAGATAGCGCAACGCCAGCGCGTCCAACGTGTGGTCGCCCAAATGCGCCGCGAGCCAATGCCCCGCCAACAACGCGTCGAAAACCGCGCCGCGCAAATCGCCGCCGCGCCGCCGCCATGCGACTAAATTCTCTTTGTAATCGTAAAAGTATTTCGGGAAATTTTCGGCGGCGAGCAGGTCTTTGATTTTCGCGAACGGCGGTTCGTCCAATTTCTCGTTGGGCAAATAATACGCCGCCGCGTTCTGCCAACTGAACGCGACGCCGGTCGGCGCCACCGCGACGGCGGCGACGGCGGCGGCGGCGAGCGCGCGATAAAATTCCGCGAATTTTTCCGGCGTGTCGACCATTTCCACGAGCGTCTCCGGCGCGGCGAATTGCAAATCTTGCAACAGCGAATTGAAACCGTAGCGCGTGAAAACGAGGCGCAATTCCGCCCAGTCGGGACTGCCGATAACCGTGTCGTCTTTGTTGAACACGACCGGCGCGTCGGTGCGAATGGTCGCCAAATTTTTGGAGAGGAGCGCCGCGGCGCGGCTATTTTGCAGGACTTCGCCGCGCTTGCCTTTGAGGTCGGCGGCGTGGTCGAGCAGATTTTCAAGCGAGCCGTATTGGCAAATCAGTTCGCGCCCGATTTTTTCGCCGATGCCCGCGACGCCCGGAATGTTGTCGGCTTTGTCGCCCCACAGTCCGAACAAGTCCGGCAGACGCGCCGGCGGAAAACCGTTTTTCGCTTCGTAGTCGGCGGCGGTGATAAAAATTTCTTTTTGCGGGTCGAAGAGCGAAACGCGGTCGGTGAGCAGTTGCGCCAAATCCTTGTCGCCGGAAATAATCACGACGTTCATCTCGGCGGCTTCGGCTTGGCGGGCAAGCGCGCCAATCACGTCGTCGGCTTCGTAACCGGCGGCGGAAAGCGTCTGAATGGCGTAGAGTTTTATCAGGTCGCGAATGGGATTGATTTGGGCGCGAAGTTCCGGCGGGGTTTCGCGGCGCGTGGCTTTGTAGTCGGGAAAAAGTTCGTGGCGAAAATTTTTGCCCGGCGCGTCGAACACGGCGACGAGATGTTGCGGACGGTGGTCGCGCAACAAATTGGCGAGCATCCGCGCGAACTGAAAAATCGCGTTGACCGGCGCCCCGTCGGGCGCGCGCAAATTTTCCAGCGCGTAAAACGCGCGGTAAATAAAAGCGTGCGTGTCGATAAGATAAAGCGTGTCGGACATCGGGCGCCTTGGGGGACGGAGGTTATCAAAGAGAATTGTTTATCCGCTCTCGCCGAGAGGAATACCGAAATAACTCATCATTGCCGCGTAGTCGTCTTGCGCCGCGCGGCAGGTGTCGAGCAAATAGCCGCGCGCAACGGGAAATTCTTTCAGTCCGCGATAGTAAAAAAGTTTATGCTCGTCGGCAATAATCAACGGCGTAACGTTATGCCGCAAACATTCCTTAAAAATGACCAGGCGCCCGACGCGCCCGTTGCCGTCCTGAAACGGATGGATTTTTTCAAACTCGTAATGGAAGCCGACAATGTCCGCAAACGTGGTCGGCGACAACGCCGAATAATCGCGCAATAATTTTTCAAGGGCGCGCGCGACGCGGTCGGGCGCGGCGGTTTCAATGCCGCCGACCGTATTCGGTCGGTTTTTATATTCGCCGGCGGGCGCGTGGCGACCGGCGGCGGTGCCGGTTTTCAGCAAGCGGTGAAATTCTTTGACGATATTTTCCGACGGCGGCGTTTCGGCGACGGTCAGCAAATAATCGAACGCGGCGAAATGATTGACCGTTTCAATAATATCGTCAACGTTCGCGGTTTCGCCGGCGGCGGTGTGAACGGCGTTCGTTTCATAAATGTAGCGCGTCTGCTCTTCGGACAGGCGACTGCCTTCAATCCGGTTGGAATTATAGCACAATTTTATCTGCGTCTGCTGATAGACGCCGCCTTTCAGCCGCGCCGATTTTTCCTCCCGCAAACGGTCAAGCAACACGTTCCGCATTTTTGCCCTTTGATTTTATGGCGGATGCTCATTCGTCCCGCAACGCGGCTAACGGCTCGCGCAAGCCCGCCGAGAACGCCGGATACAGCGCCGAGACCGCCGAAATTAAAATCGCCGCCGCGCCATAGACCGCGACTTTGTGCGCGTGAATAACGGGAGTGATGGTGTGTCCGAACATTCGCGGCGGATACAGTTCCATACCGGTAAAAATTTTCCACAGTTCGTTGATGTTCAAGCCGACGGCGTAACCCGCCGCGACGCCCAAAAACGCGCCCGCCGCGCCAATCAATAAGCCGACCACGATAAACACGCCGACCGTGTGAATCCGGCTCGCGCCGAGACAGCGGAGCAACCCCACGTCGCGGACTTTGCGGCTGACCAACGTCGCCATCACCGCGAACACCGAACAGCCCGCCATCAAATTCATAAAAAACAGCACGACTTCCATCAGCATATTTTCATACGCCATGCCTTCGTAAATCGACCGCCACCGCTCTTTCCACGTCGCGGCGCGCGCCGAGACGTGCGTCGCGTCCACCGCCGCCCGCGCGATTTTCATTTTCAATTCTTGGTTCACGGCGTCCGGCTCGTCAAGGAAAAACGACAAGGTGGTAACCGCGCCTTCCCGCGCTTCGACCGGCGATAAAAACATTTCCCGCGCCGCGTCGAGCGGCAAATAAACGCCGTTTTCGTCTTTAATCATCGAGCCGGTGCTGAACACCGAGGTAACGTAAAAATCCCGGCGCCGCAATTCGTTGACGCCGGTCGGCGCGAAACTGAGCGTTACCACGTCGCCGGGGTAAGCGTCGATTTTTTCCGCCAACATTTTGCCGATGAACAAGCCGGGCAAATCCCCGCGCACGTCCGGCGGCAACCACCGCGGGTCGGCGGCGTCCAACGCGAAATTTTCGAGGTGCGTCGCGAGCGCGGAAAATTGCATTTCCGCCGCGAGGTCGATGCCGTAGGCGATTGCCGGTTCGGCGGCGAAATTGTTTTTGGCGATGAGCGCGTAGTTGATGATTTGCGGCGTGTAGCCCTTGACGCCGGCGACGCGCGGCATTTCCGCGAGCGCCGCCTGCGGCACGGGACGCTCAAAATAGACGGTTACTTGTTCGCCGAGGTCGCGGATGCGCCGCTCCATATCAATCATCATCCCGTCAATGACGCCCAACACCGTGAGCGACGCCATCAACGTCAGCGCCATCACCAAGACGGCGATTAAATTGAACCAGCGCGAAGTGGCGTAACGCCAGGCGAGACGGAAAATATACATCGTTTAATTTAGAGTTGAGAGTTGAGAGTTAAAAGTTGAGAGTTGAAAGTTTAGAGTTTAGAGTTAAGAGTTAAGAGTTGAGAGTTGAGAGTTGAGAGTTGAGCAGAGGTTGCGCTTCGCGCATTTTTGATATAAAAACTCCACACTCTAAACTCTAAACTCTAAACTCTGAACTCTCAACTCTTCGCTCTTAAAAAACGGCGTTTCCGCCACGGTCGCGGGAATTTTTTGTCCGCGAATATCGACGAAGAGCGGCGGCGTTGCGGCAGTATCAATATACGCGAACGCCGCGCTACCGCCGACCGACCACGCCGGCGCGCCGGACGTAATTTCGCCGACGGTCGCGCCGGCGGCGTCCGACACTTTGAAACCGGCGCGCGGCAGACGTTTATCCGTCAAGCGCAAGCCGCGCAACGTTTTCGCCGGCGGCGCCGCGGTGATTTTTTGCAACGCCGCCTTGCCGCAAAAATCTTCCGCTTTGGTCAGCGCCACGAATTTTCCCAATCCCGCCATCAGCGGATTGACGGTTTGATTAAGTTCGTGTCCATACAACGGCAAACCGGCTTCTAACCGCAACGTGTCGCGCGCCCCCAAGCCGCACGGCGTCGCGCCGCGCGTTACGCAATCGTCCCACAATTTTTCCGCCAGCGCCGCCGGCGCGAAAATTTCCACGCCGGGCGAGCCGGTATAACCGGAGCGGCTGACCCGCAATTTCTCGCCCGCGTAGTCGATTTCCCGCGCCGCGTAAAACGGCAAAGTGAAAAAATCAAACCCAAGCCATTGCCGAATAAGTTCCCGCGCCGCCGCGCCCTGCACATCAAGTTTCGCCGTGGCGGCGCTGATGTTTTCAAGCGTCGCGCCCGCCGGCAGTCGCGCCCGTAGCGCCGCTTCGTCGCCGCCGATGTCGCCGGCGTTGACGCAAATCAGCGCCGTGGCGTCGTCGATAAGTAACGTTACCACGTCGTCGATGACGCCGCCGTTCTCATTCGTGATAAAACCGTAGCGCATCCGTCCGTTCGGCACGGCGTGAAAATCGCCGGTCAACATTAAGTTCAACGCCGTCCTCACATCGGCGGCGCGAAGCAAAAATTCGCCCATGTGGCAGGTGTCGAAAACTCCGCATTTTTCGCGGACGGCGCGATGCTCGGCTTCGATAGCCGCGTATTGCACCGGCATTTCCCAGCCGTTGAAATCAATAATACGGGCGCCCAATTTTTGGTGCGCGGCAAAAAGCGGCGTGCGCATAAAACCCCAGAGTTGAGAGTTGAGAGTTTAGAGTTGAAAGTTGAGAGAGTGGAGTTTTGTCTTTAAGACGCGCGAAGCGCATCCAATTCTCAACTCTAAACTCTCAACTCTAAACTCTGAATAAAAAAAGCCCGCGTGACGCCGCGGGCTTTTTCGCCGACCACACGCGATACTTATTTGTCGCAAGTATTGCACGTGTTGCAGGTGTCGTTGGTTTGACACGGTTTTGCAACCGGCGCCGGTTTTTCTTTCGTCGCGCAGGAATTGCAAGTGCGACTACAACCGCTGAACCCCGCCACGGCGACCACAGCCACCGCCACCATCAACAACTTTTTCATTTTACCGCCCTCCCAAAAAGAAACAAAAAAAATAGCAAGCACACCTGTATTTTACCCGTCGCGCCGGTTTTGTTTTAATTTTTTTAGAATTTCGCGCGTCCGTCCGTCCGTCGCGCCCACGCCACGGGGTCGTGGTTGATGACGGCGAGGAATTTCGCCGGCGCGGCGCCGACGGCTTCCATCGCGTGTTCCTGCGTGGAATCAAAATAAATGCAGTCGCCCGGATTCAGCGTGAGTTCCTGTTCGCAAATATAAATTTTCAACACCCCCGACAGCACGTAATTAAATTCCTGCCCATGGTGCGAGTTGGCGTGCGGACGCCCCGTGCCGACCGGCACCGTGACCAAAAACGGCTCGCAGGTCTTGCCGGAAAAATTCGCCGCCAAATTTTGATAGCCGTAATCGGCGCGCCGTTTGACCTCGACGCCCTGTCCGGCGCGCGTTACGCAAAAATGGTGCATTTTCGCGTCGCGTCCGGTCAACAACGTTACCAAATCGGTGTTAAAACGCTGGGCGATTTCGTGCAATAAACTCGCCGGAAAATCAATTTCGCCGCGCTCCATCGCCAAATACTCGCCGAGCGACAAGTCCAACCGCATCGCCACGTCTTCGGCGGCAACTTCGCTACACTCGCGGGCTTCCCGCACTCGCGCCGCAATTTCTTCGCGTTTGCCTTGCATAAAATTCTCCCGTGAAAAGAACAATTAAAAATTAACAATTAAAAATTGTGGAGTTTCATTTTCAAATTCGCTTCGCGCAATTTTGATAATTACTCCGAAATTGTTAATTGTTAATTGTTAATTTTTAATTCATAATCCTACGACTGCTTAAACAGCCCGCCCAAATCCAGACCGCCGCCGCTTTGTCCGCCCAACAAGCCGCCCAAACCGCCGCTTTTCGCCAACAAACCGGTGATGTCGGTGTCGCCGAGCGCTTTCGACAAATCGCCTTTGAGAAAATCAAATCCTTTGCTTTTGGCGAAATTGACGACCGCTTGCAAAATGTCGCCGCCGCCGCTACCGCCCGCATTGCCCGCCGCGCCGCCGCCCAACAGTCCGCCGACCAAACCCATTAAATCGCCGCCGCCCCCTTTGCCGCCGCCGAGCAAGCCGGAAACGATTTTCATCAATTCGCCCTGCAAGTTGCCGTCGCTTTTAATTTTGTCGATGAAACTCGCCGCTTGTTCGATGCCCATAGCCCTCTCCTTCGCCGAAAAATCCGCGCCCCGCGGATAACGTTGGCGCGGAATAATACGGCGCGCGAAAAAAAAATAAATCGCTCTGGCAAAATTTTACGTCGTTTTTATTATCCGCCGCCTCTCGACGACGAGCAGTGAAGTCCGGTGTAATTCCGGCGCTGTCGCGCAACGGTGATTGACGTGTTTTGTCATCAGTCCGACCCTGCCGCCGTCGTTTTATTAGACCTGTTCTATTAACTCTCATTTGGCGCGCGTCACGCCAAGGAGTAATTTGATGCCTCTCCGCCCGCCGGCAGAGCGCGGCTACGTATTGCGCCTTACGTATTGCCACGCGCTCGTTCTCGCTCTCATCTTATCATTCACTTCCGCCGCGTCCGAGACACGCAGTGTCAAGACCCGCGATGCCGAGCCGCGGGTCGTTTCGCTGTCGCCGGCGCTCACCGAAATTATTTTTCATCTCGGCAAAGGCGACGCGCTCGTCGGGCGCACCGACGTTTGCGATTATCCGTCCGCCGCCGCCGCGTTGCCGAGCGTTGGCGGCTTCGGCAATCCGGCGCTCGAAAAAATTATTCGCCTCCGCCCCACCGCCGTCGTCGCGAACGATTTGGTCAACCCCGCCATCGCCCACGCGCTCACGCGCCTCGGCGTCGCCGTCTATTGGCTCCCCGCGCGTCATCTTGCCGACTACGAAAAAATCGTGGCGCAACTCGGCGATTTGCTCGACGCCCGCGCCGCCGCCGCGCAGGAACTCGCCCGCGTCGCCGCCGCTTTACAAAAATTCCGCGCCCTGCCGCCGCTGAGAAAATCGGCGTTGTTCGTGATTTGGGACGCGCCGCTGATGGTCGCCGGACGCGGAGCGCTCGCCGATGAAATTTTGCAATTGGCGGGCATTAAGAATATCGCCGGCGACGCGAGCGAAGAATACTTCAAATGTTCGTTCGATTGGGCGTTGCGCCGCCAACCGGATTTTATCGTGTGGACGCCGCCAACGCCTCTGCCGCGCGAACATTTTTTCTGGCGGGAACTGACGGCGGTCCAAAACGGGCGGGTCATCGACGACATCAATCCCGATTTAATCAGCCGCCTCGGTCCGCGAATTTTTGCCGGCATTGAAGCGTTGCGGGAGTCAGTGAGCAGTGGGCAGTGAGCAGTGGGCAGTGGTCGGTTGTGGGATAATTTCCAAACGCGGTGGCTCTATTCAAACCGAGCGAAGCGAAGGTTAGTGTGCTTTCCAAATTGCCACGCCCTTTAGGGCGTGGTGGGCGGTCAAAAAAGAAACGGGATTTAGCCCAAAAAAAGATGCGGTCTAATTCCATCGGCTTTAGCCGAATAAAAAAATTTGGGCTGAAGCCCATTTTATATGGCGCTAACCACGCGCTAAAGCGCGTGGCAATTGAATAGAGCATTTCCAATAAGTATTTCTCCGTGTCCGCCGTGTCGCTGTGAGAGAAAAAAATAAATTCGGAAATATACCTAAATTTAAGAATCGAATCTTTTATGCGTCTCTCTTTTTACCTCCTTATCCCCCTCGCTCTCGCCGTGCTGTTTGGCGGCGTAATGTTCGGCGCGGAGTTCATCGCGCCCGCCGATTTTTGGCGCGACGGCGCGCTCGACGTGGTGGTGAAAATCCGTCTGACGCGAATGGCGGCGGCGTTCATCATCGGCGGGGCGCTCGCGCTGTCCGGCGCGGGGTTGCAGGTCGTTCTGCGCAATCCGCTCGCCGAGCCGTTCACGCTCGGCATTTCCGGCGGCGCGGGGTTGGGCGCGGCGACGGCGCTGATTTGTGGCTGGCGGCTCGGCAACGTTTACGCGGTGCAATTTTCCGCGTTCGTCGGGGCGCTCGCGGCGCTCGCCGTCGTGCTCTGGGTCAGCCGCGCCGGCGCGCGCGGCGAAAACAGTTTGCTCCTCAGCGGCATAATTACCGGCACGATGGCGAGCGGCGTGTTGATGTATTTGCTCACCGGCGCGAGCCACGCGGAACTCGCGAGCGTTACGTGGTGGCTACTCGGCGATTTGCAGGGCGTCAACGGCGACTTTTTATTGCCGACGGCGTTCTGGCTGATTTTGGCGGGGTTCGTTTTTTGGCGTTACGGCGGCGACTTAAACGCGCTGGCGCTCGGTCGCGAGGCGGCGTGGAATTTCGGCGTCAATCCCCGCCGTCTGACGGTCGTCGTCGTCGCGCTCGCCTCGCTTCTCGCGGCGGCGACGGTGGCGATGGCGGGCATCATCGGTTTTTGCGGACTGATTATTCCGGCAATCGCGCGGAAATTTTTCGGTTGCGACCACCGGCGTCTCGTCGCGCCGCTCGTCCTGACCGGCGGGACGTTTTTGATGCTCGGCGATATTTTGTCGCGCGTCGTTTTCCGCGAACGCGAAATTCCGCTCGGCGTGATTACCGCCATCGCCGGCGGAGCGCTCTTTTTGTATTTGCTCAATCGCGGGAGAACGGCGTGAACCTGACCTTGCGCGACATTACTTTCGGTTACGGGGCGACGCCGCTACTAAAAAAAATTTCGCTCACGGTGGCGGGCGGCGACTTCACGTTTTTGCTGGGCGCCAACGGTAGCGGCAAAAGCACGCTGTTAAATTTGGCGTCGGGATTTTTGCGACCGGCGAGCGGCGAGGTCTGGTTGGACGGAAAAAACATCGCCGCCTGGTCGCCGCGCGCGCGGGCGCGAGTGTTGGCGGTCGCGCAACAAACGCCGCCGCCGCCGCTGGCGTTCACGGTGCGGGAAATCGCGATGTTGGGGCGCAACGCTTACCGGTCGCCGTTTGCCGCGCCGGACGAGGCGGACGAGGCGGCGGTGAACAAGGCGCTCGCGTGGTTGGATATGGAAAAATTCGCCGACCGCGCCGGCAATCAATTATCCGGCGGCGAGCGGGCGCGAATGATGCTCGCGGCGGCGCTGGCGCCGGAGCCGCAAATTTTGCTGTTGGACGAGCCGACGGCGGCGCTCGACCCGGCGCAAACGCTGAACTTGTTGGACGTGCTAAAAAATTTACCGCAACGCCCCGGCGTGTTGATGGTCGTCCACGATTTATCGCTCGTCGCGGCGTTTGCGCAAAGCGTCGTTCTGCTCGACCGCGACGGCGCGATTTTCGCGAACGGCGCGACGCGCGACGTTTTCACCGCGGAAAATATCACGGCAATCTACGGCGAGGCGGCGCGATTTTGGGTGAAAAAATGATTTTATTCCCCTCTACGGAGGGGTGGCAGGCGAAACGCTCTATCTCGCCTGACGGGGTGGTTGCTCGCGGTTGCCCCTTTATAGCCAATATGACGGACGGGTTATTTTTTTGCCGTTGGATTTGATGATTTGTTCGGGAAGTTGAAAGTCAGCCAACATCTCTATGCCGGTGTGATAATAAAAATTGGCTTCGGCTTTCAGTTCTTTGCTAACTCGTTGCGGCGGAAAAATCACGCCAACATTGATTGAGGAGAAATCCCGTTGAATCGCCTTGACGACCGGCACGAAGTCGGTATCGCCGGTAACTAAAATTATTTTGCCGGTTTCCATTTGTCGGGCTAAACGGTAGGCGGTAAGCGCGATATTTACATCGGTGGCTTTTTCTTCGTGGCGTTGGTTATTTTGTCCGCATTTTTCGCACCGCCAGGTTTTGCCCTTGAACTTGCCAAAAACGACTTCGATACCGTTGGTTTGGCAAGCCGCGATAAAAACGCGATGCCTCGCCGCCGTTTCCGGTTGCCAATCGGCGATGGCGGTAAAATAAACCATCTTTTCGACCGTGTCGTTGTTGTTGATGAAATGTTGGCAATAGCGCCGGTAATCGAACCACCGCAACCGCTTATTTAGCGATTTTATGGCGTAATAAAAGTTAAAACCGTCTATCAGGAAAGCCGTGCGCATATTACCGTCGCAAGAGTAAAAAAAACCCCGGCGCGGACGCCGAGGGGGCTCACACCCGTAGTCGAGTGAACGACCGACAATGTGAGGGAAGTGGTGATATTGTATTTATTTCAGGTGTTATTCAACGGGTATTTTTTCTCACCAAAGGAGGGTGGCACGATGAACAAGTTCTGGGCAATGGTGTTGGGGGGAACGGTGAGCGCGTTCGGCGCGGAGATTACGGTTGATACGTTGGGCGAAGCGGCGACCCGCGAATCGACAAACTACTCGCGAGTATTGGACCCGATGGTGGTAACGGCGGGGCGGATTGAGGAAGACCGCCGCAACGTTACGCAATCAATGACGGTCGTAGGGCAGGAAGAAATCGCCAAACACCAATATCACGACGTTGCCGACGTATTGCGCAATTACGGCTTGCAGGTTGACGCCTCCTCGCAAAACAGCGCGATGTCGCAAATTGTCATTCGCGGCATGCGAAGCGGGTCATTGGGGGACTACAACGGTTCGGCTTCGCCGATTTTATTGTTAATCGACGGACGGCGCGCCGGCACCGGTAATTTGTCGATGATTCCGCTGGTCAATGTCGAGCGGATTGAAGTCATTCGCGGAGCGGGCGCCGTGCAATACGGCACCACCGCGATGGGCGGCGTGGTCAATGTTATCACCAAACGCGGCGGAGAAAAACCGTCGTTATCGTTGGAGTCGGGCGGCGGTTCATTCGGGACGTTTAAGTCGCAAATCGAGGGCTCCGCCGCCGCCAAAAAGGTGGATATTTCCGCCGGCATTTCATACTTAACCACGCAAAGTTACAACTACTCCGCCGACAAACCGGCGCGCGCCGGCTTTACCGACAGCAAACACTACGCCAACACCGGTATCGACAACAAAACCGCTTACAGTATGAACGTCGGTTACACGCCGTTTGAAAACCATCGGCTTGGTTTCACGATGGATAGAGTAACGGTTGACCACGCCGGCAGTCCGAATCAATACAACACGCCGGATAAATCCGCCGACCTGACCTATCTTGACCTCGATAATTATTCGTTCGACTTTGCTTACAACGGCGGCGCGGACGCGCTCGGCTTGACGTGGGAAGGGCGATATTTTTTCGGCGAAAATAAATACTTCACCCGAGATTACCATATTTACCACAATGACAATTACGACATTACCGGTTTTCAAGGCGCGCAAGGGCAACTTAGTTTTTCGCGGGAATTTCTGACGCTCACCGGCGGCGCCGATTGGAATAATTACGACACCCTCCATAAGATTCGCAATAAAGGAGAAGCGGCGTATGCCCAATACACCAACAGCGACCAACACAATCTGGGTTTGTTCGCGCTTGCCAAATTGGCGTTTTTTGACGACCGTTTAATTTTAAGCGGCGGTGTGCGCCACGATGTTTATTGGACGGAAACCAACGGTTTGCGCCAAAGTTTGAATAATACCGCGCCGGCGGCGGGCATTGCCGTGCGTCCGTTTGATTGGGTTACTTTACGGAGCAATTATTCGCAATCGTTCCGTTTGCCGCAGGCAATCGAACTATTGGGCTACAAAGGCGCGTGGGGCAATTACAACCCCAACCCGAATCTCAAACCGGAATCCGGCGAAACGTGGGATGCCGGCGCGGATTTCACTTATCGCTCGTTCGATTTCGGCGTAACGTGGTTTAATACTTTTTACGAGAATAAAATCGCCAGTAACGCCACTTATGACCAATACGTCAACGTCAAAGGCACGACGAATTATCAGGGCTTGGAATTTACCGGCGGTTTTGATATTGGCGACGCGCTCGGCTTGCCGGTGGTGATTCATCCCTACGTCAATGCGACCGCGATGTTAAATTATCGCGACGGCGACGGTTTGCGATTGTCACGGGTCAGCGATTTATCCCTCGCTTACGGCGTTAATTTCGCCTATGAAAAAATCGGCACTTCTTTTGACCTCCGCGCCACCTATTACGGCAAGCGCGATGACACCTCCTTTAATCCAGATTACTCGTCAAATCCGGTTACCGTCGGCGGCGTAACGACGTTGGATTTGTTCGTGCAACAGCGTCTCTATAAGTCGGCAAAATACGGGCAATTGAGCGTCAAAGGCGAACTGCGCAACATCACCGACGCTTGGGTTGAAACCGTCGCCAATTACCCGATGCCGGGGCGCTCGTTCTATCTCGGCTTGCGGTATGATTTTTAGAGGAAATTGCGGATGATTTCCCTGATGAAACTCCTGCCGTCGCCGCTCCTCTGGCTCGCCGCGCACCGCTACGCGGTCGCCGCGACGGTCGGGTCGCTGACGTTCCACGCCGCCGTTTTTTGCGGCATCCTCGCCAACGCCGCGCCGTCGCCGCGCGAATTTACCGCCGCCCAATTCGGCATCGTCGCGGTTGACCTCTCGCCCGCCGCGCTCGCACAAATTTTTCCTGCCGCCGCCGCGCCGGAAACCTCGACCGAAACGCCGGAAACACCGAAAACGGAACCCTCGGAATTGGCGAAAACGCCCGCTCCCGAAATTCCGCCTCTGTCGGAGCCGCCGACAGAAGCCGGCGCGGAAGTCGCGCCGACCGCCGCTGAAACCGCGCCGGTCGTCACCGAAACCGCCAATCAGCCGCCGGTGGAAATTGTGGAAAAAGCGGTTGTCCAACCGCCGGGAAAAGGGAAAAGGGAAGAGGGAAAAGAGGTGGAAGTGGTGGAAAAAGCGGTTGTCCAACCGCCGGTCGCCGCGCAAAATTATTCAGCGCCGTCGGCGCAAAGTTTGGCGAGCGAGGACGCAGGACTCGCGGCGACGACGAGTCCCGAAATCGTCGCCGGTTCCAATCGCCGTCCGACCTACCCCGAAGCGGCGCGGCGACGCCGACAAGAAGGGACGGTCTGGCTACGCTTGGAAATCGACGCGCGCGGCGACGTGCGGACGGCAACGGTTGACGCGAGTAGCGGCTATCCGTTGTTGGACGACGCGGCAGTCCGCGCGGCGCGGCAGTGGCGCTTCCGTCCGGCGACCCGCTTCGGTCAACCCGCCGCCGGCACGGTCTCCGCGCCGGTGGAATTTCATTTGCGATGATTTAACCGTCAACCGCCGCTACCGGTCGGCGCAGTATTCGTAACGTTGATTAGCCGACTGCCGGCGGTTACTCTGCCCATTGCCCACTGCTCACCGATTCTTAACCGTCGCCATTTTTTACCCGCTTTGCCGGCGGCAACCACTGTTCGAGGATGTCGCTCAGTTTTGTCGTATCAATCGGCTTGCTCAAAAAGTCGTTGAAGCCGCTCGCCAGAAACATCTCGCGCATGCCGCTGACCGCGTTGGCGGTCAGCGCGATAACCGGCAGTCGCCGCGCCCGCCCGCTCTCGTTTTCGCGAATCAATTTTGTCGCTTCGACGCCGTCCATCTCCGGCATCATATGGTCCATAAAAATCAAATCGTATTCGTTCTTGCGCGCCAGCGCGACGGCGTCCGCCCCGCTCAAACAAGTGTCGATTTGCATCCGGTAATCCGCGAGCAACCCTTTGGCGACTTTTAGATTCGTCGCGATGTCATCGACCACCAACACCCGCGCCGCCGGCGCGAAGAAGCGCACGGAATCGCTTGGATTCGCCGGCGCGACGCTTTGGCGGGAAATGTCGCCGAGCGGGCGGCGGTCTTCATATTCCTGCATAATCGTGGCGGTAAAAGTCGAGCCGTGATGATAAATGCTGGTTACGGCGATGTCGCCGCCCATCGCGCGGCAGAGATTGCGGGCAATCGACAAGCCCAAACCGGTGCCTTCGATGCTCGCGTTATTATTGCCGTCAAACCGCTTGAATTCGCCGAACAGTTTCGGCAGGTCGCTTTCTTTGATGCCGATGCCGCTGTCCTCGACGGTGAAAGTCAAGCGCACGGCGTTAGGACGCGCAACGTGCGCACCGTCGGGACGCGCAACGTCAAGACGCGCAACGTCGGGACACGCAACATCGAGAGGCGCGACTTTCGGTTCGATAAACTCGCAATCGGCGGAAAATTTCACAAACCCCTGCGGCGTGTATTTCACCGCGTTGGACAAAAGATTGAGCAAAATTTGGCGGACGCGCACCGCGTCGCCAAGCAGACGCGCGGGGATTTCCGGCGCGGCGGCGAAGGTGAATTTTAACGGTTTTTCGCCGAGGCGGCTTTCGGTAATGCGGCGCGCGTCGTTGAAGACGGAGGCGATGTTGTAAGGGGCGCGGTTGACGGTGAGACCGCCGGCTTCGATTTTCGAGAAGTCCAAAATGTCGTTGATAATCGCCAGCAAATTCGCGCCGGACGCTTGGATGTCGTCGATGCGTTCCAAGCCCTGCGGCGTCCCGTATTCGCGCCGCGCCAGTTCGCTCATTCCGACTATCGCGTTCATCGGCGTGCGAATCTCGTGGCTCATTCGCGCCAAAAACGCGGATTTGGCAACGCTGGCGGTTTTGGCGCGGCGCTCGGCGCGGCTTAATTCGCGCATCGAAACCCCGCCGCTGACGAGCGCCAAGATAAATAAAACAATTAGCGCGCCGGTAAAAATCTGCGTTCGTTGTCGCACCGCGATAATTTGGGTGTCGTCCAAGTCCACGCCGGCGGCGGCGATAATTTTACCGCCAGCGTCGAACACCGGCGCGTAAGCCGAAGCCAAACCGTTCCACCCGGCGGTGTATTCGCCAATCGACGTGGCAACCGTTTGACCGGCAAAAGCGGCAAAAGCGCCGGTATCCTCGCCGTTCTCAAGCAAATAATCTACCGGCGGCGTCGCCAAGTTGACCCGCGTCGCGGGGTCGTAGTCGTTGTCGATAATGTATTGGATTTTCGTTCCGCCCGCCGGACGCAAAAAATAAACGTATTTGATGTTCAGGGTCTCGGCGAAAGAATGTAGTTTTTCATGCAATTGCCGGTAGTCGGAGCGTTGCATATCGGCGGGGGAACGATAGGAGGCGAGTTGCTCCGGCGAGACGAGCATCGCGGCGGCTTGCGCGACCGTTTTCATCCGTTCGACGATAAGATGCTCTTCACGGTTGGCGTAGTCGCCGACCGCCAGCCACGTAAAAACCGCCAGCGCCAACACCGCTAACGACGAGGCGATAAAAAGAATCAACGCCACGCCGATTTTCGTGTTGTTTTTCATTCGGTTATCCTTGCTTCGGAAATTTCGCCAACGGGCGTTCGCCAACGGACGGCGATGTTACGCGGAAACGGTAAAAGCCCAAACGCGGCGGGAGAAAAAGGCGCGGAT
Organism: Planctomycetota bacterium; assembly: GCA_031261425.1. Classification (GTDB taxonomy): domain Bacteria; phylum Planctomycetota; class SZUA-567; order SZUA-567; family SZUA-567; genus MS499-59. The sequence goes on along the minus strand of JAISJR010000103.1, from coordinate 15,188 downwards.
TTCATCGTGATATGATTGGGGGAGGCGGAGTTTAGCGTTGCCGGGGGAATTGAAAAATGTCGCGCTTCCATAAAAAAAACGCCCGAACTTGTCGGGCGTTTTTTGTTAGTTCGCAATCACGAAAATTAGAGCGGGCGGACATTGGTCGCTTCCGGACCTTTTTTGCCTTCTGCCGCGTCATAGGTGACGGCTTGGTCATCTTTCAGAGTTTTGAACCCGTCCATCAAAATCGCGCTGTGATGAACAAACAGGTCCTTGCCGCCATCATCCGGGACGATGAAACCGTAACCCTTTTGATTGTTGAACCACTTCACTTTGCCACTAGCCACTGGTATCTCCTTCGTTGCGCACCCCTCGCGGGGTTTTCCACTCTCCGATTCAAAAAGACGGAAAAAGCCCGGAGACCAACCTTTCCCGCCATACACAATTTCGGGATAATACGCGCCGCCGCGCCAATTGCCAGAAAAAAAATAATTTTTTTTATTGAGGGAAAAGAGGTTAGGGAAAAGGTGAAAGGTATGGAGTTTTATATTTTTAATAAATCTCCGATTTTATTCCCCTCCATAGATGAAGAATAAGAGTCGAATAATTTGTTTGATTTTGTCGCGCGCCGGTCGATAAACTCCGCGCATCCCATTCCGCAAACGGCGCCCGCTATGATTAAAACCATTGTTGCCGAAGAGTTGCCGGTCGGCGAAAAATTTGAGATTCACAAGAACGTCATCGCCGGTCAACCCGCGGACGGCAAACGCTTGTGCGTCGTTACCGGCACGCACGGCGACGAACTCGAAGGGCAATACGTCTGCTTTGAATTGGCGCGCCGTCTCAACGCGAATTTATCGGCGTTAAGCGGGAGCGTCGAAATTTATCCGGCGCTCAATCCCCTCGGCATCGACTCGCTGACGCGCGGCTTCCCGACTTTCGACCTCGATATGAACCGGATTTTCCCCGGCGAAATCAACGGTCACCTCATCGAAAACACCGCGCATAAAATCATCAAAGACCTCGCGGGCGCCACCGCCGTCATCGACGTTCATTCGAGCAACATCTTTCTCGCGGAAGTGATGCAAGTCCGCGTCAACATCGACTCCGCCGCCGCGCTCGTGCCGTTCGCGCGACTACTGAACACCGATTTTATCTGGGTGCACGAAGCCAACACCGTGTTGCGCTCGACGCTGGCGCACTCGCTCAACTCCATCGGCACGAAAACGCTCGTCGTCGAAATGGGCATCGGGATGCGCATCACGCTCGACTACGGCAATCGGCTCGTTGACGGACTGTTTAATTTGCTGGCGGAATTGGGAATGTGGACCGGCGCGCGTCCGCGCGAAATTTCCGCGCCGCTCCTTTCGACCGGCGGCGAAGTCGCCTACATCAACGCCGACACTTCCGGCGTGATTATTCCGGCGGTCGAACATTCCCGCCGCGTCCGCGCCGGCGACGAACTCTGCCGCATCGTCAGCCCGTTAGAAGGGAAAGTTCTGCAAAATGTGCGGGCGCCGGTCGATGGTTTTTTATTCACTTTGCGGACTTTCCCGTTGGTCTATGAAGGGTCGCTCATCGCGCGGATTTACAGCGGGCAGTGAGCAGTGAGCAGTGGGCAGTGGGCAGTGGGCAGTGGGCAATGGGCAATGGGCAGTGAGCAGTGGGCAGTGATTGATGGGCGGAAAAAATTGCAACCGAGACCAAATATGAAACGCGAAATCCTTTTCGACTTAAAGTCGCCGTATCGCCATAATTTTCAGATTATCGGCTACCGCTTCGGCGCGGGCGCGCCGCGAGCGGCGATTGTCGGGTCGCTCCGCGGCGACGAAATTCAACAGCAATACATCTGCTCGCAAGTCGTCAAAAATTTAGCGGAACTGGAACGCGCCGGACGCCTCGAACCGCGCGGCGAAATTTTGGTCATTCCGACGGCTAATCATTTTTCGATGAACGTCAGCAAACGTTTTTGGGCGATGGACAACACCGACATCAACCGGATGTTTCCGGGCTACGACAAGGGCGAAACCACGCAACGCATCGCGGCGGCGCTGTTTGACATCGTCAAAAATTATCCGCTCGGAATTCAATTGTCGAGTTTTTATTTGCAGGGCGATTTGATTCCGCATATCCGCGTGATTGACACCGGCTATCAGGATTTGGCGCAAGCGCGGGAATTCGGCTTGCCGTATGTGTTGTTGCGCGCGCCGACGGCGTTTGACACGACGCTGTTAAATTACAGTTGGCAAATTTTCGGCACCAACGCTTATTCGCTGTATTCCGGCGACACCGAGAACATTAACGAGCGAACGGCGCGGCAGGCGTGGCAGGCGATTTTGCGCTTTTTACATCGCAACGAATTGATTCGCTACGAGACCCACGACGGCTACGTGTCGCGCGTCATCAAAGAAGAGGATTTTCACCATTTGACTTCGCGGCGCGGCGGGATGTTGCGGCGGCGCCGTTTTTCCGGCGACTATGTGAACGAACGCGAACTGCTGGCGGAAATCATCGACCCGTATGACGGCTCGACGTTGGACGAAATTTACGCGCCGGCGCGCGGCGAAATTTTCTTTTCCCACCAACGCCCGTTGGTCAGCCAAAACACGCTCGTCTATCGGTTGGTGCAGTATTCGTGAGCAGTGGACAGTGGGCAGTTGTCAGTGGGCAGTGAGCAGTGAGCAGTGAGCAGTAGTCAGTTAGGCGCTTGCGGGTTTGAAAATAAAACTCCACAACTGTCCACTGCTCACTGTCCACTGCTCACTGCTCACTGTCCACTGCCCACCGTTCACTGCCCACCGACCTCTTTCTCCACCCACGTGTCTTTGAAGCCGCCGCCTTGCGACGAGTTGACGACGTAAGAATGCGGATGAAAGGCGTAGCGCGTCAAGCCGCTTTTCCACACTTTCACTTCGTCGCCGTATAGCACAAACGCCCGTAAATCGGCTTTGCGCTTGCCGCGTTTCTCGCCGTCGTCCGCCAACACTTCCAAGTCGCGAAATTCAATCACTTCCTGCGCAATCCACCGGCGCGGTTCGGCGGCAATCAGGCGCGAAATGTCGTCCAATTGCGCCGCGTCCAAATCGCGCCCGAACAGCACGCCGTAACCGCCGGCTTCCGCCACGTCTTTGACGACCAATTTCGCCAAATTTGCCAACACGTATTTACGGTCGTCGGGATAAAACGGCAGATACGTCGGCGCGTTCGGCAACAACGGCTTTTCGGCGAGGTAATACTCAATCATTTTCGGCACGAAATAACATAACCCTTTGTCGTCGGCGATGCCGTTGCCCGGCGCGTTGATGACGGCGACGTTGCCTTTGGCGTAAGCCCGCATCAGGTTCGGCACGCCGAGCAGAGAATTGCGGTCAAACGCCAGCGGGTCTAAAAATTCGTCCGCGACGCGGCGGTAAATCGCGCCGACCCGTTGCCGTTCGTTGAACAATCCTTTGTAAAATACTTGTTCGTCTTCGACGATTAAATCGCCGGCGAACGCCAGCGTCGCGCCGGTTTTTTCCGCGAGAAACGAATGTTCAAAAAACGCCGAATTGTAGCGCCCCGGCGTGAAAATTACCGTCAAGCCGTTGCCGACGTTGAAATGGTCGAGCATCAATTGCAACAGCGCCGGATAATTGCGGTTGTCGGCGATTTCGCGGTGCTCAAAGGTCGCGGGCGAAACCTTGCGCGTTACGGTGCGGGCGATAATCGGATACGACGCGCCGGACGGAATGCGCAAATTGTCTTCCAACACCACCCACGCGCCGTCGGCGGCTTGCACGAGGTCGATGCCGGAAATGTGGTTATAGACCTTGCCGGGCGGGAGGAGGTTTTCGCATTGCGGCAGATAACCCTTGGCGGCGTAAATAAATTCTTCGGCGATGACGCCGTCGCGGACGATGCGTTTGGCGCCGTAAATATCGAGCAAAAATTCGTTGAGGGCGCGGGCGCGTTGCGTCAGCCCTTTTTCTAAAAATCGCCACTCGGCGGCGGGAATGACGCGCGGCACCGGGTCGAACGGAAACAATTGTTCGTGAAACACGCCGCCTTTATACACGCCAAAACGCACGCCGTAGCGCGCCAGCCATTGGTTCACCGCGTCGCGTTGGTCAATGAGCGTCTCCATTTGATTACCATTTGGTTAAGAGAATTATTTTGCTAAATCATTCCGACAGTCGCGCTGAAAGGGACGCAGTCCCGTAGCGCGAAACATATTAGCCCAGGGTAAGCGGCGATGCTCTATCAGCCGCGCCACCCTGGGTAAAGACGGCGCGGAGCGCCATCCGATTTTATTCCCCTCTACGGAGGGGTGGCAGGCGAAACGTTCTATCTCGCCTGACGGGGTGGTTGCCGTTATATCCCAGAATCGCGCTACGAAATCTGGGACAACGCGAAAAACCACCCCGTCAGTCCGGCAAACCGCGCCGGACTGCCACCCCTCCGTAGAGGGGAATAAAATTTGCCGCGCGTCGCGGCGGTAGAGCGTGCCGCTCGCACTGGGCTAATATGTTTCGCGCTTTCAGCGCGATTAGCGGAGATTATTAGACGAATCTAATTCGTGAGTTTTTAATTGCTCTCGCGACTCCCCCAGCCGAGAAAATAATCGCGCATGCCGACCGACAAATTCACCGTTAATTTTTGTTCGGCGGCGCCGGCGAAAATGCCGCGCTCAATCGAACAGTCCTCGTAGTCGCGTCCGTGCGCGAGTTTAATGTAGCCGGTGTCGATAAAACGGTTGTGCGTCGGGTCCACGGCGAGCCAACAGTTCCGGTCATAAAATTCCACCCACGCATGGGTGTTGCCTTCGCCTTCGATAAAACCGACCGCATATCGCGCCAAGACGCCGGCGAGCCGCGCCCACGCAATCAATAGATGCGCGAAATCCTGACACACGCCGCGACCTTCGGCTAACGCCGCCGCCGCCGTGGTCGCGTTCGTCGTGCTGTTCGCCGCATAGTCCATTTCCCGCCGCACCAGCGCGCACAATTTTTCGATAATCACCGCCGGCGCGTCGCCTTTTTCAAGCGCCGCCGTTTTGAGCAATTGCGTCATTTTATGGTCGGGTTGCGTGTAAGCGGACGGATATAAATACAAGCGGTTCGGCGCGGCGTCCGGCAAACGGTATTCGTTCATCAATTGCACTTCGCCGCTCGTTTGCACTTCAAACGAGTCGTGCGCCGCGAGCCACGCGCCGGAATGAACCAAATTGCCGAAACCGTCTTTGCCGCGCGTCAGCCGCGCGCCGTCCACGCGGCACTTTTCCCGCACGACGTGTTGCGCCGCGTTGTGCGACGGCGTGCATCGCAACAGGAAAAAATGCGAATGCACCGGTCGAAGAAAATCCACGCGGATTGAGTAATTGTAGGTGGCGTATTTCATGGGTTTTATGTTTGTTTTATGACTTCGTTAGAATTACAAATTAAAAATTGTTGAGTGAAGGGAAAAGGGGAGAAAGAGTAGGGAAAAGGGAAAAGTTTTGCTTACTCCTTTTCCCTCTTCCCTCTTCCCTTTTCCCTCTTCGCGAATTTACCAATCAAACTCCTCAATTTTTAATTGTTAATTGTTAATTTTTAATTGCTCTTTTTTTATCCGTTGTCCACTCTGAATAATTGTCCCACCAGCGTCAACACGCGGCTTTTGTCGAAAAGCGGTAGCGTCATTTCTTCTTTCAGCGCGGCGAATTTTTGGCGGTCAAACATTTCCGGTTCGCGCAAGATGCGGTGTTCAAGCCGTCCGCGCAAATCGAGCAAGCGGTCATACGCATAATTCAGCCGCAAATGCAAATCGAACGATTCCAAATGCCAGCCGATTTCGATGAGGTCGCGGACGCGCGGTTTGCGAATGCGCTCCTCGACCGCGCCGAGAAACGCCAACATATAATCGCCGACGATTTGCCAGCGAAGCACGTCGGCGGTCGGCGGCAAACCGTCAACGTGCGCAATCGCCATTTGGATAAACGCGAGCGTTTCCGATTTGATTTCTTCGCGCAAGACCAGCGCGTTGTCGTGGGCGCTAATCAGCGCCGCGATGAGCGAACTGCCGTCGTCGCGGTCGAACAAAAACCGCGTGAAAAAATCGCTACTCGAAGCGTAGCGATTTTCGATGCCGAGCAATTCGCAAAAATTGCAATAAGCGCCGGCATCGACATCAATAATCACGTCGCGAAATTTGCGAAAAAAATGCAACACCGCGTAAACCCGTTGCGTGTAGCGCCCCAACCAAAACAACCGCTCCGCCTTCGGAAAAGAAATCGGCTCCGCCATAAATCACCCTCCTTAATTTGCTTCTTCATTTATCAACCAATCGTCTTTATCGCAAACATTCTCCGTGCCAATTACCACCGGCGGAATTTTGCCGCGAACAGAGAAATTTATTTTAACAAAAATGTAATGCGACCGGGCGTCGCGCGGCAGGTTTTGTAAAGAAAATTGAGAAATTTACCACCAAGGCGAAAAAGGCGCACGAAGTCCGCGTTTCAACCTTCGGCGACTTGCGCGCCTTGGTGGTTAAATTTTGATAACCAGATAAATTCTAACCCTGTAGGGTTAAAACCCACTATTTTTGCGCCTTAAACCGTCGGCTAAAGCCGACGGCAATACCTCTTCCCTACTCCACCTTTCACCTTTTCCCTTTTCCCTCTTCCCTTTCACCTTTTCCCCCTTCCCTTGACAGCCGCCGCCCCGCCGCTACACTTCATCGTTTATTACATCGCGGGGTGGAGCAGTCTGGTAGCTCGTCGGGCTCATAACCCGGAGGCCGCAGGTTCAAGTCCTGTCCCCGCTACCATTATTTATCCAGGGATTAGGTTCGCGCCTAATCCCTTTTTCATAACTTTTGCGCGCCGAAAAGAAAAAATGATGCGACGTTTTCTCATTCTGGGGTTGCTCTTTTGCGGCGCGGTCGGCGTCGCCGCCGAAGGCGGCATCAGCAAGGAATACGCCGACGCCGAATTTCAACTCTACAAAGACGACGTTTTTTTCTGCCAGATTAACGCGGCGCGCGCCGTCGCCGCCAACATCGGCGAAGTCGGCGCCCAGCAAATCAAAATGGACGGCGTCGTCGTTACGGTCTATGACACCGCCGCCCCCGCCGAAAACGGCAATCAACCGGTCAAATTAAGCATCGCCAGCAGTAAAGGCACGTATCTGCAAGTCCGCGCCGACAACGGCGCGTCGCAGGACATCGTGGTTCTCGACGGCGCTCCCAACCAGCCGGTCGTCGTCAAGCGCTTCCGCCGCGACGGCTCGCTCGACGCCACGATTACCTGCTCCGACTCCGCCAAATGGAACAACACCGCCGGCATTCTCAACGGCGCGGGCGAGGTAACGATGCGCCGCGAGGACCGCACGCTCACCGTCGCCGGCGTGGATATGACTTACGAAATCGCCGACCGGCGAGACGGCTTCGATTTAATCGACGGCGACGGGCAGGAACTCGGCGGCGTGCTCGAAATTTTGCGCGAGGTCGAAATGGAAATCGTCCGTCAAGACCGCTACGGCAAACTCATTCCGTCCAGCGCCACGAAAATCCGCTCGCGCGGCTCGGCGCGTTACGACTTCGACCAACACCGCATCAATTTTGCCGACACCGTGAACGTAACTCGCGACCGTCTGCGCATCAACAGTCAATATCTCAACGTCGTGTTGGACGCGCAAAGCGGCGACGACAGTTTTAAGGAATTGGTCGCGTGGAGCGACGACGACGAGGTGAAAATCAACGGGCGCGGCAATCCGGGCGCCGCCGGCGACGACCTCGGCGACTGGTCGGCGTTCGGACAATACGCCCGCTACAACGAAAGCAACGGCGAGTTGCTCATCACCGACGACCGCGCCGGCAAACTGCCGCTGGCGCGTTTGGAAAATCACGAAATCCGCAATCAGCGCATCACCTATCTCATCAACAATCAAATTCTCGAAGCCACCGGCGAACACGGCGAAGCGCGGCTCGGCGGCGGTCTCGGCGACTACGACGCGGCGGAATCCGCGCCCGCCGCCGACCGGACGATTATCAACTTCACCAAGCGCCTGTTTTTCGACCAGAAAAATCGCATCGCCGTCTTTGACCAGAACGTCAAACTGCGCAACCCCGACTTGCAACTGACCGCGCAAAAATTGCAAGTTGACTTCACGGAATTAAGCGGCGCGCGCGACAACAAAGACGCGATGGCGCGCGTCCACAAAATCACCGCCACCGACAATGTCGAAGTCCTCTACCAAAACCGCCAAGCCCGCGCCGACCGCTTGGAAATGACGCCCAGCCACAGCCGCGCCGCCGGCAGTCGCGGCTTGATTTTGCTCGACAAATTTGAACTTTCCGGCACGCGCCAGCCGGAAATCGAAACGCCCGGCAACGGTTATTTCATCGCCAAAAAAATCACGCTGTATCGCTACGAGCGGTCGGTCAACGGTCAGCGCGTCGTTTATGTCGAAGCCGTCGGACCCGGTTCCGGCATCTTGGGCGGCGAGCGGCGCGAACTCGGCAACGCCTACGACGTAACCGCCAGCGGCACGATTATCAATTTCAAATCGCATATGGTTTATGACCAGATGAGCGACACGGTGGATTTTTACGGACAGGTTACCGCCAACAGCGGCGAGCAGGTTTTGTCGTCGTATCGGCTGATGTTGTATTTATTGGAGCGCGAGCCCGAACGCAAAGAAATCCGCCGCCTCGACGCCATCGGCAATCAGCAGGAGCGCGTAACCCTCGATTGGCGTCTGCATCACTGCGAAGCGGCGCGCATCGTGCGCGAATACGCCTGCGGGCGTCCGAACGTCAAAGAATTGATTATGCTCGAAGGGATGCCGAATTTTCCGGCGAAGGTCTGGGAAGAAAACGGCGCGGTCTTTTACGGTCCGAAAATCGTAACCAACCCGACCGGCACGACGATTAGCAGTATCGGCGCGGGCGAATTGACGTTGCTTGACCGCTCGACCAACGAAAAGGCGACGGTGCATTATTCGGGACGCGCCGATTATTTGGTCTCCGGCGAAAACAGCCGCGCCATTTTCCGCGACAACGTAACCCTGCGCCGCGCCGATATGGTCGTAACCAGCGACGTGATGCAGGCGGATTTAGTCAAAGACGCGAGTATGAGCGCCCCCGTCGAAACGCCGGCGCTGGCGGGCAACGACACCGCCGCCGCCACTCTGCCGCGCCGGTTGAGCCGCGTGATTGTCGAGGGCAAAGTTACGGTGCGGCAAGGCACGCGACAGGCGATTGGCGCCAAGGGACAGGTCAACATCAACGACGACGGCGACGTGATGATTTTAGAAGGCGACCAGCGGCAACTCGCCGAGGTGGACAATCGCGACGGCTTCCGTCTGCTCGCGCCGCGCTTAATGGTGCGGGAAACGCAGGGTTTAATCACGGCGACGGGGCGCGGACAAGTATTTCTGTCGGGACAAGCGGTGAATATGTCGTCGGCGTTTGCGGCGGAGGGCGCGAGTAGCGACGGCGATTACAAACTGACTTACGGCGGGCAGATGCTCTACAATATGCCGGAGGGCAAAATCACGTTTCAGCGCGACGTGGTGATGACGCAGGCGACGTTGCAGGCGAAGTGCGATTTAATGACGATACGGTTGGAGCGCGGCGCCAATCTGACCGACCGCGGCAGTCAGGCGCGGGCGGAAACGTTGGAGTGCGTCGGCAACGTGTATTTCAACAGTTTCCCGTCGTCGGTAACCGGCGTCGCCGACCCGTTCGGCTTGTCCGGCACGACCATTCGCACGCGGAGCGCCAACGCGACTTACAGCGCGTCGTTGCATCAATTGGTGTTGTCCGGCGCGCCGTTGCCGCAAATTTTGCGGAGTCAAATTCCGGCGACCAATGAAATGTCGCGCATTTTCCAGCAAAACGAACGGGTGTGGATTGACACGCAAACCGGTATGATTGATTTCGGCGGCGATAAACAAAACATCAGCCCGTGGCCCGCCGACCGACCGCTGATTTTCCCCGGCGAACGCACGCCGTGGTTGCCGGGGAACCAATGAAGAGCAATTAACAATTAACAATTTACAATTAACAATTATTGAAAGGATGCGCTCCGCGCACTTTAAAAATAACTCCGCTAAATAATTGTTAATTGTTAATTGTTAATTGTCAATTGTTAATTGTTTTTTTACCGTTTCCATCTCAGTAAATATCTCTGCAATTTATTCACGAAAAAGACCATCGCCGTTACCACCACGCCGATAACGATGACGCCGGCGATGGTGCGGGTGTAGTCGCCGAGGTCGGAATAATTTTTGACGTAATAGCCCATTCCGCTTCGCGCGCCAATCATTTCCGCCGCCGTCAATAAAATAAACGACACGCCCAAGCCCTGATTGCAACCGATAAAAATTTCCGGCAACGCCGCCGGCAAAATAATCTGAAACAACATCGTCGTCTTGCCGACGTTCAGCGATTTCGCGGCGTCGATGATGCGCCGCTCGACGTTCAACACGCCGCTCATCGTGCTTGCCAACGCGGGCCAAAACGCCGCTAAAAAAATCACCATCACCGACGCCGAGCGAAAAGTCGGCAACAGCGCGATGCCGTAGGGAATATAAACCACCGGCGGAATCGCGCCCAAAAATTTCCCGATATACGTCGCCGCGTTGCCGAAGCGAACCGACCAGCCCAAAAACAAACCGAGCGGCACGGCGACGGCGACGCCGAGCAGATAGCCCTGTAAAATAATGCCCAAACTGGTGCGGATGTTCAGCCAAACCTTGGCGTGGTCGCTAAGCAGTTGCGCAAACACCGCGCCGGGCGGCGGAAACAACCCCGGACGCAAAAAATTAGATTTCGCGGTGAGCAGAATCCACGCGATGAGCGAAAAGTAAATAAAACACGCGATGTCGTGGTATAAATCGGCGTTGCTTTTTTTCAAACGCCACGCCGCGAACCACACCGCCGCTTCCAGCGCCAACGCCGGAATAATGACATACAGCGGAAAATTATCGCCGACCGTCCGGTTGGGCAATAAATGAATCAGCAGGAGAATCGCGAATAAAAGATGCGCGGGGCGGAGGAGGGTTTTTAGCATAGGGAGCGTTAGTCGGGAATCGGTAGAAAGCGCCAATTACAAATTACAAATTAAAAATTAAATTAAAAATTACAAATTAAAAATTAAAAATGATAGAGTTTTTATTTTCAAATCCGCAAGCGCTCTCGAAGCGAATCTTTGACCGCCAAACTCCAAAATTTTTAATTTTTAATTTGTAATTTTTAATTCCTCGAACCGCCGCGCGGTCGGTTGCCGCGCCTTGAACCCCGCGTTTTCTTTCATACGATTCACGCCTCGGTTTTTCCCGCGCTATTCGTCTATAATTTTATCGCCGCCAATGTCCACCGCCGCGCCGAGAACGACTTTCACGTTGCAAAACCGGTTGCGGGAACTGACGAAAAAACCGGTCGTGTTGGTGTTGACCGACAACGCTTCGACGATGCTCTCGAAAAAAAACGGCGTGTTGCGCGCGCACAAAATGTTTTTGACCGCGCCCGAACCGGTGCTGGCGGCGCTCGCGGATTTTTTTCTGACCGGTCGTTGCCCCGCCGCCGCGCGCGAATTTATCAACGCCAACACGCGGCAAATTTCCCGCGCGACGCCGCGACGCCGCGCGTTAATTACGCAGGGCAAGACCTACGACCTGACGGCAATCGCGACGGCGATAAATCGCGATTATTTGCAAGGGCGCTCGGCGGCGCCGCTGACTTGGGGGCGGGAAATTTTGCGCCGCCGCGCGCGCCGGACGTTGCTCGGCTACTACGACCCGAAAAAAAACATCATCACGATTAGCCGGCGGTTGGATTGCGCCGCCGTGCCGCGTTATTTTGTCGAATACGTCGTGTTTCACGAAATGTTGCACGAAATTCTCGGCATCGGCGAGCGACCGGACGGCAAGCGCGATATTCACAGCCACACTTTCCGCACCTTGGAGCAGACCTTTCCGCTCTACGGCGAGGCGCGAAAATTCGAGCGGAGTTATTTCTGAAAACAAGGGCAAAAAATTCGTCCACGAATTACACGAATTACACGAAAAAAAAGAGCCGGAGATTCGTCCGCGAATTGGCACGAATTAAACCGATTTTCACCCATTAAAGAGCAACTGCGGTAAAAATAAAATTCGGGTTAATTCGTCTAATTTGGAAAGCACACTAACCTTCGCTTCGCTCGGTTTTGTGAAAATTCGCGGATAAGTTCTTTCGGTTGTCGAACCGGTTAAATCAACGAGGACGCCATGGAAACCAACGGCATTAACGAAAAACTGCAAGCCCAACTGATTGAGGACAAGCGCGGCTCGCACTCGCGGACGTTCGCGCTTATCGCGTTGGCGCTCATCGGACTGTCGATTTATATCGTCTGGCGAGTGAAACAGCCCGCGCCGCCGGACGCCGCGCCGCCGCTCGAAACCGAAGTCATTCCGATTGGCGAGTCCGTCAGTCCGGCGCTCGCGCCGGCGAAAAGCGCGCCCAAGAAAGAATTATCCCTGGCGACGGCGTTGCCGCCGGATGATTTTACGTTCGCACCCGCGACGCCTGCGCTCGCGTCTGCGACGCCTGTGTCTGCGACACCTGCATCCTCTGGACCGGCGGGGACAACGTCTCTTGGAACTGCGTCCTCTGGAACTGTGTCCATTGGGAGCGCGTCCCCTGGGATTGCGTCTCTTGGGACTGCGTCTCTTGGGACTGCGTCCCCGATTAAGTCCTCCGGACAAATGCCGGTGTTGCGCCCCGACGAAAACGAGGCGACTTTGCCGGCGTTGGACAATTTTTTACCGGCATTGCCGGCGGCGGAAACCGCGCCGCGCGCGACCACGCCGCGGGTAACTAACGAAGCGGCGACGCCGACCGCGCGTCCTCCGAGCCGGTCGGAAACGGTGAAACCGAAAACCGTTGGCAGTTTCTTGTCGCCGGAAAATCCGGCGAGCCAATCGGCGACCGAGACGATACACGTGATTCGCGACGGCGATTCGTTGCCGGAATTGGCGGCGAAGTATTACGGTTCGGCGACGGCGGAAAATATCCGGCGTTTGCGCGACGCCAATCCGCATCTGAAACGCGGCGGTTTTCGCGAAGGCGTGCCGCTGAAAATTCCCGCGGCGGCGACCGTCAATAAAACCAACGATTGGGACATTGGCGCCGCGGCGGCGAGTGAGCGAGCCGCCGGCGCCAAATCAACCAACGCGGCGACCTTGAACGGCGACGTTTATACGGTGGTCGGCGGCGACACGCTGTCGGCGATTTCGGCGCGTTTTTACGGCACGGCGGCGAAATGGCAGGAAATCTACGCGCTAAACCGCGACCAACTTTCCTCGCCCAACGATTTGCAAGTCGGAATGAAACTAAAAATGCCGCAGAAGAAGAGCAATTAAAAATTGAGGGAAAAGGGAAGGGGGAAAAGGAGTAGGGAAAGGATTTTATTTGGCAAAACTTTTCCCTTTTCCCTACTCTTTCTCCCCTTTTCCCTTCGCTCAACATTGTTCTTTCTTTTATTGACTTGCCGCCGGCGATTAACAGAATCCGCCATTTCTTTTATGCCACGCCATTCATCGACGCGGAGAGGTGCCAGAGCGGTCGAATGGGTCGGTTTCGAAAACCGATGTGCCTTTACGGGTACCCAGGGTTCGAATCCCTGCCTCTCCGCCATTTTTCCCCGTTCATCAAATCCGTTTAAGCAAAATCTCAAAAAGGGAGGATATCGTAATGAACAAAACATTTTTTATTTTGGCGGGTTGTTTGACTTGTTCGACGCTGGCGTTTGCCGCGGACGCCGCCGATAAAAACGCGAAAGACGCGCCGCTAATCGTGGAAGAGACGGCGGGGGCGAAAATCGTGGCGACGCCGACCGTTACCAAAGACGTGAATTTGACGCTTGATTTGGGCTTCGATGTCGCCGGCGACGCGCCGATGAAATTTAGCGACGCTTTGGTGGCGTTGAGCAACATTGAGGATTTGGTCGTGGTCGTCGAGCCGGAAGTCAGCGACCCGGAACTCGGCAACACGCCGCTCAATCTCGCCGCCGGACGGGTGCCGTTGCGGGATTTCATTTCGCAGGTCTGCCGACAGGTCGGCGCGACGTGGTCGGTCAACGAAAATCAAGCGGTGGTGTTGAGCAAACAGACGCCGATTGTGGTCGAAAACGGCGGCGAGAGCGGGAATAAAACGAAAATCGACGTGGATTTCGCCGGCGTGCCGTTGTCGCAAGTCGCCGCCGGCATCGCGCAACAAACCGGCGTAACGATTAACGTGAACGACAACCTCAAGCAGTTGCCGATTGAAATCAACATCGTCGGCTGGGACGTTGACCGGATTATCAAATACCTCGCCGATATGTATGGACTGAATGTTTCGTTGGACGCCGACACGCACGCTTACACTTTGAGCCAAACCGTCGGCGGCGCCAATGAAAACGACGACGAGGAAGAATAAGGCGATTTCGGAGGGAAAAGGGAAGAGAAGTAAAAAGGGAAAAGAGAAAAGCGCATTAAAAAAAGACCGCCCATTTCGGGCGGTCTTTTTTCTACCAACGAGCATCGTCCCGATAGGGGGCGCAGTCCCGTAGGGACGAAATGTCGGTAGAAAAAGCCGCCTGAAAAAAATCCGTCCCGGAGGGACGCAGTCCCGGAGGGACGGAATGTTGGTTAGTGATAATTAGACCGACATTGCGTCCCTAACGGGACGCGACTTTATGGCGGCGGCGTTTCTACCGACAGGTCGCCCCGATGGGGCGATTGTCGGAGTTTATTAAAAATTGCGCGAAGCGATTCTTAGAATCAAACTCCACAATTTTTAATTTTTAATTTGTAATTTTTAATTGCTCTTTTACTGCTCACTGCCCGCTACCCACTGCTCACTCACAAAAAAAAGACCGCCCCATTACGGGCGGTCTTTTTTTATTAGGCGGGCGTATCCCGCTCGTTTGGGATGAAAGTGGGCTTTCCTGATGGCAGGGGACCTGTTTTCATTAACCAATAGAAGGAGGTTCGAGCGGGGACGCCCAGAAGTTTAGAGCGAAGGGAAAAGGGAAGAGGGAAGAGGAGTAGGGAAAGGATTTTATTTGGCAAAACTTTTCCCTTTTCCCTCCCCCCTTTTCCCTTTTCAATTAAAACTTAACCGACATCCCCACCGTGAATTGCGAGGCGTGACCGTTGCCCAGAGGCGTTCGTCGTAGCGACCATAGACCTCGTATTTGTTCTTGATGATGGTCGTCAGTCCGA
>JAISJR010000101.1 GCA_031261425.1 Planctomycetota bacterium | reverse complement strand
GTTTTCGGTCATCACTTATTTCGCGATTGAAAAGCCGCTCCGCTTCGGCAAAAGATTTCGACGGGCGAAAACCGTCGGCTTGGTCGCGGCGATGTTGGCGGTGGGAATTTTCGGCTATTTTGTGGCGGAAAAGAAAGGATTGAATGCGGAAAAAGTGATTGCGGGTAGAACGATAGATGGCGGTTGGAGTGAATGGGCGCGGAAAAAATACGGTTTGCAAAATAGTTGGAAAGAATACGGCGGCGAAAAACCGTTAGCGGCGGATAGTTTTTTTGTCGATTGTAATTCGGAAAAAACCGTCGCGCTCGTGGGCGACAGTCACGCGCAACAATATTTTCCGGCAATGGCGCGAGCGAATCGCGAAAACGGAGTTAATACTTTGCTTTTTGCCGAACCCGGCGCGCCGATGGTGTTAGACGGCGAACAATACCTTCTACGGTATCATAAAAATGCAGACAGAAGAGCGCACTACCGGTCGGACTACAGGGGCATTTTTGATTTTCTGGCTAATCGGCAAGATGTGCGGAAAGTGTTTTTGTCGATTACTAAACTGCCTGCTAATGACATTCGATATATGCAAAACACGGTCGATTTTTTGACCGCCGCCGGAAAAGAGGTCTATGTGCTAATGGACAACCCGAGTTTTGATTTTAATCCGACGGATTATTTGTCGCGGGCGCCGACGGGGTTTTTGTTTCCGGCGAAAAAAATGCCGGTCGTTCCACGCGCCGAAATCGAAAAACGAATGAGCGCGTATCTGAAAATTATGGCGGAAATTAAGGGCGCGACGCTTCTTGAGTCGTTAGATATTTTCTGTCCGCAAGGACAGAATCTTTGGTTCGATGGAAATGGCGATTTATTGTATTTTGACAGTAATCACCTTTCCCTCGCCGGCGGAGAATACCGCGTCCAAAAGCAGTTGGCAAAGTATTTGAAATTTCCGGCGGAGGAATAAAGCGGTTTCCCGCCGCGTAGCGGCAGTGCGTAACAGCCCAGCCCGCCGGAAAATCGGCTCTATCGATTTTCCGGCGGGCTGGGCTGGGGTGAGCGGCAGAAAAAATATGGCGCCCTGTAAGGGCAGTGGATATGCATTTTGTCCGCCAACCACGCCCGAACGCGCGCTTAGTTTTAATTCGTTTAATTCGTGGATAAGTTATTAACGGTTGCCCAACAGGTCTCGAAAAAAAATGGACTCCCCGCCTCGCGCCCCCATTCGGTTATTGATTGATGCCGGCAATTCGCGCGTCAAATTCGCGCTGTCCGGCGGCGGCGAATTGACGATAACCGCTTGTCCGACCGCCGGCGTCGGCGCGGGCGAATTGCCGGACGCGCTCAAAAGCGGATTGGCGAAATCGGCGTTCATTTCCTCGGTGGTGCCGCGCGTCAACGCGCCGTTGCGCGAAGCGTTAATTCGCATCGGCGTCGGCGAAATAACTTTTGTCAATCCGGCGACGCACGCGATTATTCCGCATAATCTATTGCCGCCAATCACCGCCGGTAGCGACCGTTTGCTTGCGGCGCTGGCGGCAAGCCGTATTGACGCGGGTTCGAGCCGCGAAATTATCGTAATTCATCTCGGCTCGGCGTTGGTGATTGATTGGCTCGTGGCGGGAGTGTTTCAAGGCGGTTTGATTATGCCCGGCGCGCAAATGTTGTTGGACGCGCTCGCCGCCGCCGCGCAATTGCCGCGCCTGACCGCGACGGATTTGGACTGGTCGGCGGTCGGCGCCGGACGCGACACGCCCGACGCGATTTTGACCGGCGCGGTCGCGACGTTGGTCGGACAAACCCGCGAAGGCATCCGGCGCGTAACGCCGCCCGCGGCGACGCCGCGTTTAATTTTCACCGGCGGCGGCGGAGAAATTCTCGCGGCGCAATTCGCCGGCGAATACGCGCCGGATTTAGTATTGCGGGGG
Organism: Planctomycetota bacterium; assembly: GCA_031261425.1. Lineage (GTDB taxonomy): Bacteria > Planctomycetota > SZUA-567 > SZUA-567 > SZUA-567 > MS499-59. The sequence goes on along the minus strand of JAISJR010000101.1, from coordinate 22,790 downwards.
CTGAATTACTGGGCGGCGGAAAAAGAATAATCGTGCTGAAACCGCAAAACTTGAATAACCCCGCCCAAGCGCTGAAACGCTCTATTCAATTGCCACGCGCTTTAGCGCGTGGTTAATGCCCCGCTAAAATGGGCTTTAGCCCAAACAATAATTCGGCTAAAGCCGATGAAATTAAACCACATTATTTTGGGCTAAAGCCCTTTCCTTTTTTGACCGCCGACCACGCCTTAAAAGGCGTGGCAATTGAATAGCGCATTAAAAAAAAGACCACCCGTTTTCGCGGGCGGTCTTTTTTTTATTAGGCGGGCGTATGCCACTCGTTTGGGATGAAAGTGGGCTTCCTGATGGCAGGGGACCTGTTTCATTAACCAGAAGGAGGTTCGAGCGGGGACGCCCAGAAGTCAATTTACAATTAACAATTTACAATTAACAATTATTGAACGGATGCGCTCCGCGCGTTTTAACCATAAAACTCCGCTAAATAATTGTTAATTGTTAATTGTCAATTGTTAATTGCGGTTAGAACTTAACCGACAGCCCCAGCGAAAATTGCGACAGGTGTCCGCCGTCCCAGAGCCGCTCGTCGTAGCGACCATAGACCTCGTATTTGTTCTTGATGATGGTCGTCAGACCCGCGCCCAAAACCGCGCGGTCTTGCGCGATGCCCGGCACTCGATACGTGTCCGTGATGCTCGTCGCGCCCGCGCCCAACGTCGTCGTCGCGCTGTTCGGGTCAATGTATTCGTGTTCCCAACCGCCCCAAATTTCCGGCAAGAGCGCGAAGCAGTCGCTGACGCGGAAAAAATAGTTATGCTCCGGCGAAAAATCCAAGCAGGAGGGAGCGCGATGCAAACGCTGAATTTAAGTGTGGAAAACGAGGTGTATCAAATGGCGCAGAGTTGGGCGGAGTCGTCGAAGGTGTCATTGTCAACTTTCGTGAACGACACGCTGAAAAGAGCGCTGGCGGGTTATGGCGACGAGCGATTGAACGCGGAGTCGTTGCAAGCGCACGCGGACTCGCTTGCCGGGCGGAATTTGACTGAATTTGAGAGTATCGAGGCATTGGAAAAAAAATCTTGATGAGATATGGGCGGCGGCAAAATGAAAACGATATACACCAATACATTTAAGCGCGACGCGAAGCGAGTAGCCAAGCGCGGTTATGCCAATGAGCCGCTGAAAGAGGTGATTCGGGAATTGGAGTCCGGCGAGTCGTTGTCGTATGCGCGGCGCGACCACCCATTGCAAAGTTCCGGCGGACTTCGCGATTGCCACGTTACGCCGGATTGGATATTGCTTTACCGATACAGCGAGGACAGGACAAATTGTTTTTGGAACGGACGGGAACGCACAGCGACATTTTCGGATAAGCCGGCGTATGCGCGTGGTATGAGCGCCAAGACGATTGGGACTTTATTTTTGGGATAATGAACCGCGGAAATCGTCCGTTACATTTACGCGCAATATCTGTTCGGCGACTTGTCGTTCGCGGACGCGCACGAGCGCTATCACGGGAAAAATCATTTGGAGGCAATGCCGGACAACGCGAACTGGCGGCGGGGTGGCTCGTTCATCGACCAAGTCCGTTGCGTCGATAAAACGCATTACGAAGTCAAAGCGTTTATGACTAACGGGAAAGAGTGGTTGCCCCTGAGGGGTTCGAACCCCCACACAGCGAGTCAGAGTCGCTTGTCCTACCGTTAGACTAAGGGGCAACGCGAAGCGGACGCGGATTTATAGCCAAGCGCCGCCGCGAAACAAGATTTATCCCTCCACATTCGTCGGTAACCGCAAGGTCGCGATTAGCGCTTGCGCGATGCTTTCGCGTTCGGTTTCCATGTCGTAAGTCAAGCCGGTTTCGTTTTGCAAACTGGTAACGCCGCCGCGTTCCGGCGCGACGCCGCACGGCACGATTAAGTCCGTAAAAACGCGCAAATCCGGTTGCACGTTGACCGCGAAACCGTGCCAACTAATCCAGCCGCTACACGCCACGCCGACGGCGGCGATTTTATTTTGCCCTAGCCACACGCCGCTGTTCAGCGGATTGCCGCCGCCGCGTAAATTTCGCGTTTGCAAATACGCCGTTACGCTCGCTTCCAGCAGGCGCAAATAGCGGTGCAAATCGCGGCAGTATTCTCCCAAGCGCAACAGCGGATAGACCGTCCATTGACCGGGTCCGTGATAGGTTATGTCGCCGCCGCGCGTAACGCGCTGAAAGTCGATGCCGCGCCGCGCCAACTCTTTTGCGGACACTTTCAGATGGCGCGGGTCGCCGGCGCGCCCCAACGTGATTACCGGCAAATGTTCGGCGAAAATCAGCGTTTCGGGATAGTCCGCCGCGGCGCGCATTTGCGATAAAATTTCCATTTGCAATCGCAATCCGTCGGCGTAAGGTAGGCGGCGTTTGACGATTATTCGGACGGCGGGACGCATTAAGCACTCCAATTAACAATTGACAATGAACAATTAAAAACTTGAGTTACGCGCCCTTAATAGCCCCATGCTTTAGCGTGGGGGCAAGAGCGGATAAAAAAATCACCGGCTTTAGCCGAATGGTTATTTGGGCTAAAGCCCTTTCTTTTTTGAACGCCAACCACGCCTTAAAAGGCGTGGCAATTGAATAGAGCGACCGCGCTCGTCCATTGTCAATTTTTAATTGTTCCTGCCAACGCCATCCCCCAAAGGTAAGTTTATGCCCTCACTTGTTTCGCCCGCCCATCACGCCCATTGCGATTGCGGTCATGACCACGCCGACCACGACTCCGTTGCCGACCCCGCCGCCGAGAAAAAAACCGACATCGGGCAGAACCGCAACGCCGCCGGTATTTTCGGCGTCTTTGTCGGCGGCGCGCTCGTCGCCAATTCGTATCTCGGCGGTTGGATTTACGAAGGCGGTTTGCCGGACGACCAGCGGGTCGTGTCGTCGCTCTGCGCTTTCGCCGGCGCGTTGTTTTTATCGGTGCCGCTGTTGTGGCGCACGGCGCGCGCGGTCTGGCGCGGAAAAATTCACATCGGTGAAATGGCGTCGCTGGCGATTATCGCCTGCTTCGCCACCGGCGCGTATCAGGAAGCCGGACTCGTCGCGTTCTTTTTGATGCTCGCCGAATTATTGGAGACCCGCTCGGCGCTCGGCGCGCGCGCCGCCGTCGAGGGACTAATCCGCCTCACGCCGAAAGAAGCCCGCCTCGTCCGCGACGGGCGGGAAGAAACGCTCGCCGTCGGACGGTTGAAAATCGGTGACCGCGTCCGCGTCCGCCCCGGCGAAAACATCCCGACCGACGGTAAAATTGTCGGCGGCGAAACCACCATCAATCAAGCCAGCGTTACCGGCGAGTCGCTCCCCGTTGACCGCGGCGGCGGCGACACCGTCTTCGCCGGCACCGTCAATTTGACGGGCTTAATCGACCTCGAAGTTACCAAACTCGGCGAAGACACGACGCTCGGCGTCGTGCGCCAACTCATCCTGCAAGCCGAAGCGACGCGCCTGCCGATTACGCGGCTGATTGACCAATATGTGCAGTGGTATGCGCCGGCGATTTTAATGATTGCGGCGGCGATTTTGTATTTTTCGCGCGACGGCGAAACCGGTCTGCAACGCGCCATCGCGGCGCTGGTGATTGCCTGTCCGTGCGCGCTGGTGTTGGCGACGCCGACGGCGATGGTCGCGGGTTTGTCGGCGGCGGCGCGTTTGGGCATCTTAATTAAAAACGTGGCGAATTTGGAATCGGCCTCGACGATGACGGCGGTGATGCTCGATAAAACCGGCACGATGACCACCGGCGAATTGACCGTCTCGCGTCTCGCGCCCGCGGCGGGCATCGCGCCGGCGGAGTTGTTGCGTTACGCGGCGGCGGCGGACCGGCATTCCAACCATCCGGCGGCGCGGGCGTTGCTGAAAGTCGCGACCGAGGCGCGCGTGCCGAGCGCCGAAGCGACGGAAATGCAGGAGAGCGGCGGGCGCGGCGTGAGCGCCGTCGTCGAGGGCAAAAAAGTTCTCGTCGGACGCGGAACGTGGCTGACGGCGAACGGCGTCAATATCGACGCCTTGGAAGCGCCGCAACAAAACGAAGACGACGGTTTTTCGGTGATTTACGTCGCGGTGGAAGGACAGGCGTGGGGTTGGATCGGGATGATGGACAAGACGCGCCCCGACGCGGCGGCGGCGCTGGCGCAACTGAAACAAGCGGGCGTGCGCAATATCACGATGGTTACCGGCGACCGCTGGGGCGCGGCGCGGCGCGTGGCGGCGGAACTCGGTTGCACCGATTTATTGGCGGAATGTCTGCCGGCGAAAAAATTGGAAGCCGTCGAGAATCTGCAAAAACAACATTACAAAGTGATGGTGGTCGGCGACGGCGTCAACGACGCGCCGGCGCTCGCGGCGGGCGATTTGGGCGTGGCGATGGGCGCGGCGGGAAACGACATCGCGATTAACTCGGCGAGCGTGGCGTTGCTGTCGAGCGACCTCAACCGCCTGCCGTATCTCATCAATTTGAGCAAACAGGTGCGGCGCGTCGTCACGCAAAATTTAATTTTCGCCGTGCTGTTTGTGGTCGTCGGCTTGTTGGCGGCGGGCTTCGGTTACTTGACGCCCATCGTCGCGGCGTTGCTCCACAACGTCGGCAGTTTGTTGGTGATTTTCAATTCGGCGAAAATCGTGCGCTTCGGCGAAGAGTTGGGCGGGTAGGCGGCGACCGCGAAAAAATCCGCTTTTTCGGCGCGATTGCCGTATGTTCAATCTTTCGTCAACGTCAACTGAAAATACAATGCCGCGCCATTAGAGAAAGAACTTAACACGAATTTTCACGAAACCGAGCGAAGCGAAGGTTAGTGTGCTTTCCAAATTAGACGAATTAACACGAATTAAAGAGCAAGAGATTTCTCACCGAGACACAGAGGCGCGGAGAAGAGAAAAAGATAAAGAGTTAAATGATTTTATTTTTCCTCTGTGGAACTCTGTGTCTCTGTGAGAAAAAAATTTGGAAAGCACACTAACCTTCGCTTCGCTCGGTTTCGGGTTAATTCGTGTAATTCGTGGACAAAAGTTCTTTCTTTTTTATGCGTAAAAATTCGCGTAGTTTTGTTGACTGCCGTAACATCAGTTCTTACTTGTCCCGCAAACGAGGTTTCACCTTGTCTATCGCCACTTTATCTTACGACCAACCGGCGGGGAAATTGCGCGGGTGGCTCAGCCCGCGATTTTTGCCGACTTACGACGTCTGGTTCGGCTGGGCTTATTTGCGAATGTTTCTCTTCGCGTTCGCCGTTATTTTTTCGCTGATTGTCCTCATCGACAATCTCGAAAATTTTGACAAATTCGTGAATTTCGCCGAGAAGAATCAGTACACCACTTGGCAAATGGTCGGCATTTTAATCGGGCATTACGCCGCGTTCGCCCCGTCGCTGATGTGTCAGTTTCTCGTCGCGGTCGTGCCGATGGCGGCGGCGGCGATTGTCGCCACGCAAGCGTGTCTGCGCCGCGAAATGACCTTGCTCAACGCCTCCGGCATCTCGCTTACGCGCGCCGTCGCGCCGCTAGTGATGTTGGCGCTCGCGTTCGGCGTTATTTATTTTCTCACCCGCGACTCGTTCGTCCCGCGCCTGCTCCGCAAAAGTTTTGTGATGAGCAACCAACTGCGCCCCGCCGACATCAAGCCGCTCAACGAAGTGGTGCGTTTCGGCGACCAACAACAGCACGTCCTCATCGGCTACTACGAAGCGCACGACGGCGCCGCCTACAACATTAGCATTGAAATGCGGTCGCTCGCCGACTACGCCGCCAATCAAAATAATTTCACGCTCTATCAAGCCCGCCGCGCGTTTTTGCAGGACTACGTCAACGTTGACAGCAACGACAATCAATTTGTCGATAAACAATGGACGCCCGACCCCGACGCGCCGGCGGTGGTGAAAGTGCATCGCAACGGGCGTTTCGTTTCGACCGCGCCGTGGACGGAGTCGTTGCCGACGATTGTCCGTCCGGCGCGCCTTGAGCGGCAAGTGCTGACCGATATGGTGATGACGTGGAGCGACCTGTTGCGGTCGTCGGAGGAGTTGGACATTAAATTGGAAATGAGCCGGCGTTTGGCGGAGCCGTTCGCGGCGGCGGCGATTCTGATGGTGATTCTGCCGCTGATTTTGCGCGCGGCGGCGCGCGGCGAGCCGGCGAGTTACATCAACAACGCGATTGTGTGCATTTTCGCCTACGGCGGATTTTTTGTGTTGAACTCGCTGTTTTTTTCGTTGGGCGAAAAAGGCGCGTTGTCGCCGTTTATCGCGTCACAGTTGGCGAACGTCCTCTACGCGGGCGCGGGCGCGGCGTTGTTTTGGCGATTGGAAAAATGACGAAAGAGCAATTAAAAATTAAGAATTAAAAATTAAAAATGATGAGGTTTGATTTTCAAATTCGCTTCGCGCGATTTTTTAATCTCCGCTAAATTTTAAAGACCTCCGCTAATCGCCCCGTCGGGGCGAATAGTGAAATTGATTACCAAGAATTGCGCTTTGCGAATTGGCGCATCAAACTCCGCCGGTTCGTAATTCGTAATTCGTAATTCGTAATTCGTAATTTTTAATTTTTAATTTTTAATTGCTCTTATCCCCCCATTTTTTGAAAGGAGAGAAACTATGTTAAGCATCAAGGAACTGCAACGTCCGCCGGTCATTACCGCCGCCGAAGTCGGCGAGAAATTGGCGCATTTGGCGAGCGTGCTGAAAGACGCGGGCAAAACGGGTATTTTGCTCACCGCCGAGGGCGCGTTGCGCTGGCTGACCGGCGTCCGCAATCAAATCTCCGACGTGGCGCCGGGCGCCGACGCGCCGGTGAAAGCGTTGGTCGCGGTCAGCGGCAAAAATTTTTCGGTTACGTTCGTCACCACGCCGTTTGAAACGCCGCGCGTCAAAGATGAACAGCCGGGCGCGTTTAAGGGCGTCGCCAACGTTACGGTCAAATTCGCGACCGCGTTGCCGAAAGTCGATACGAGCAAAGTCGTGTTGCCGGACGATAAAAAACACAAAGAGTTGCAGGGCAAAATTGTGCGTCCGCTCGCCGGCGGCTTGAAAGGCAATCAATTTAAGAAATTGGAATGGGTGGCGGCGATGACCGCGAAAGTCGTCGCCGAGACGGCGTTGAAATTGGAAATCGGTATGAACGGCGCCGACGTGCGCGGCTTGGTGTTCAAGAATTTCGCCGACCACGGTTTGGAAACCAATATGGTTTTGGTCGCGCTGAAAGGGCAGGGACATCATTTGCATCCGCTGTATGGCGAGCAATATAAAATCGAGAAAAACGCGCTGTTGAAAATCGCGACGGCGGGGCGGTTCGGCGACGTCATCGTTTCGGAAACGCAGATGATTAAATTCGGCAAATTGACCAAAGACGAGGACGCCGCGTTTCGGGCGTTGCAACAAGCGACGGTCGAATACGCCGACTTGTATCGCGCCGGCGCGAACGAACACGACCTTTACGTGGAATGCGGCAAGCGGTTTAAGGCGGTCGAAAAAGAATACGGCTTGTCCGGTTTTGCCAAGAGCGCCTACAACCACCATTTGGGGGGACCGACGAGTCCGCTCGGCAATCGCGACTACACGCTGAACGCCGAAAGCCGCGCGACCGTTTTTGCCGGCGAGTCGTTCGCGCTCAATCCGGTCGAAGTGCTGAAAGGGACGAAAGTCGAATTGCAAGGGCTCGTTACCGACGGCGCGCCGCTGATTTTGGATTTGTCGAAATACGTCAAGCCGGAAACGCTGTCGTTCACGGAAATCACCGCGTCCGGCGGCACCGTCGGGAAGTTGCCGAATTTTATCATTCGGTAAAAGCAAGAACGTATCCACGAATTAGCACGAATTAAACGAATTAACGCGAATTTCTTTTGTCCACGAATTACACGAATTACACGAAATTAAAGAGCCGGAAAACGGACAAAAAAAATTTGGAAAGCACACTAACCTTCGCTTCGCTCGGTTTCGTGTTAATTCGTCTAATTCGTGTTAATTCGTGTTAAGTTCTTTTCGTGTTCATTCGTGGATGCTTTTTTTATGTGTAACGTGAGTTAATCGGTTCTAATCCGTGAAAATTCGTGGACGCATCGCTTGCTCTTGGCGGTTGCCGAATAACTCTATTCACAAGTCCTCGCCCGCGCGTATTATGCCGCAGTTTTGTTGAGCAAGACCGGCACCTAAAAATCCACAAGGAGAGAAAATGAAAGACAAAATTCACCCGAATTACGCGCCGGTGAAAGCCCGTTGCGCTTGCGGCTTTGAGTTTGAGACGCGCTCGACCGCCAAAGAAATCGTCGCGACGATTTGTAGCCAGTGCCATCCGTATTTCAGCGGCAAGCAAAAATTCGTCGATACCGCCGGTCGCATTGAAAAATTCCAAAAACGCTTCGCCGCCGCCGAAGGCGTCGCCGGTAGCAATCCCTACACCCGCAAAAAAGCCGCCGCGCCGAAAAAGGCGGCGGAGAAAGTATAGAAGTGGGTCTTATTCCCCTCTACGGAGGGGTGGCAGGCGAAACGCTCTACCTCGCCTGACGGGGTGGTTGCCGGTTATTCCCCATAATTGCGCTACGGAATCTGGGACAACGCCAACAACCACCCCGTCATCGCGACAAAGAACCAACACGTCGCGATGCCACCCCTCCGTAGAGGGGAATTAAACGGAGGTTTTTAGGTCAAAAATTTTCCAAAAATCGCGCGTTCTATTTTTCTCTCACACGGAAAGCCGACGCCATGTCGATGTCAAAAAAGATTTTTTCCGCCATTATTTTGCTTGCGGTCGTCGCCGTGTTTATCGCCGGCATCGCGCTGTATAGCATTGCCGAATTGTCGCACAGCACGCGCCAGGTGGGGTTGGTCGTGCATCGCGTGTCGGCTCTCGGCACGCTCGACACCTCCTTGCTCGACCGGCGCGGCGACATTCTCGACATCCTCCGCGAACACGACGAGAATGCGATGCGCGAGTTGATTCTCGGGTTGAAAGAGGTGGAAAAAGCCGTCGAAGAAGCCGCCGCCGAATATAACGAGAATCTCCCCGAACACGCCACGGCGCACCAACTGAGCCGGATGACGGATTTCAAAAAACTTTGGCAGACCTATGTTGACGTTACCGCCCGGGTCGCCGATTTGTCGCTCCAAAATAGCAACGGCAAAGCCGCCGCGTTGTTCAAGGGCATCGGCGCGCGCCTGACCAAAATCGACACCGACATCGAAGCCGTCGCGTTGGAATTGTCGAAATCCGACAGCGTCGCGGACCACGACGCCGGCAGTATGCTCCGGCGCCTCCGCGCCATCATTTATCGGTTGCGCGTTTATGTTACCGAATACATCCCCGAATTGGACCCCGCCGCTTCCGAAAAATACCGCGAACTCGTGTCGGCGGAAAACCAGAAAGTTCTGAAATTTTTTGACGACACCGCCAACGACTTGCGTTCGACCAATCAAGCCGGCGCGCGGAAAATCGACGCGCTCCGCAAAGCCGTTGACGATTTGCTCACGCCGACGCTTAAAAAGGTGGTCGAATTGGTTGACCAGGACACCAACGTCAAAGCGATACGGTTGATGCAGGGCGACGGGGAGAAGACGCTCCACGCGGCGGCGGCGTTTATGGACGACGCTATCGCCGACGCGCACGCGATTGCGCTGGCGACCATCGCGGACGCGGACAAACTCGCCGGTCAAGTGCGGTTGACGGCTATCCTCGTCAGCGCTCTCGGTATTTTGCTCGGCGTGCTTATCGCGTATCTCGTCGTCGCGGCGATGGTTAAGCGCCTCAACGCGATTATTTCGGGCTTGAACGACAGCGCGACGCAAGTCGAATTGGCGGCGTCGCAAATCAGCGGCGCGTCGCAGTCGCTCGCCGAATGTGCCTCGGAACAGGCGGCGTCTTTGGAAGAAACGTCGGCGTCGGCGGAGGAGACCGCGGCGATGACGCGCCAAAACGCCGAAAACGTCGCCAAAACGAACGAGACCAATTTGCAGAACAATAAGTTGATTGCCGACGGGGCGGAAAACATCAACAATATGGCGACGGCGATGGGCGAAATTAACGACTCCGCCGAGAAAATCAGCAACATCATCAAGACGATTGAAAACATTGCCTTCCAGACGAATTTGTTGGCGTTGAACGCGGCGGTCGAAGCGGCGCGCGCCGGCGAGGCGGGCAAGGGCTTCGCGGTCGTGGCGGAAGAGGTGCGCAATTTGGCGGGACGCTCGGCGCAGGCGGCGCGCGACACGACGGAGTTAATCGGCGGCACGGTAACGCGGGTGAAACGCGGTTACGAAATCGCGAATTCGCTCGAAAAGAGTTTCAAGCAAATCGAGGACGGCTCGCAACAAGTCAGCGGTTTGGTGCAACAGATTACCGGCGCGACCAACGAGCAGGCGTCGGGAGTGGAGCAAATCAACAGCGCCCTCTCGCAATTGGACCAGGTAACGCAACAAAACGCGGAGAGCGCGGAAAAAACGGCGTCGGCGTCGGAAGAATTGTCGGGGCAAGCCGCAATGTTGACCGATATGGTGCGCGATTTGGTGCATTTGGTTACCGGTCGGCAACAAAGCGACGCGGCGTCCCCGCGCCAACCGGCAAGCCCACGAAAGACGGCGGGCAAGAAACAACTCGCGGCGCCCGTGCCGGCACCCCAAAAATCCTCCGACCAAGCGCTCCCGTTGGACGACGACGATTTTTAAGCGGAAGCGGGAACGGCGAAGAGTTTTTAAGCGGCTTAGGAATCGCACCGATTCTTAAGCCCTTTTTTCTAAGCGCTTTCTTTTTGCGGCAAAACGTTTCCGCGTTATACTTCGCGCTATTGACGCGCCATCGACCTCAACCACCGAAGAAAAATGAATCGTCAGGAATTTCGCGCCTTATGTTTATCGCGTCCGCTGTTGCTGGACGGCGCGACCGGCACCGAATTGATGAAACGCGGGTTGCCCGCCGGCGTGTGTCCCGAACTCTGGGCGGTGGAGCATCCGGCGGAACTCGGCGCCATCGCCGCCGCCTACGGCGCGTCCGGCTCCGACATCGTCTATGCCTGCACGTTCGGCGGCAATCGCGCCAAATTAGAGGAATTCGGTCTCGCCGACCGCCTCGTTGAAATCAATTCCCGCGCCGTGCAAATCGCGCGAGCAAGTTTGCGGGACACCGGCGCCTTAATCGCCGGCGACCTCGCGCCGACCGGCAAACTCATCGAACCTTACGGCGATTTTGCGTTTGCAGCCGCCGTCGAAATTTTCCGCGAACAAGCGTCCGCCCTCCTTGCCGCCGGCGCCGATTTAATCGTCGTCGAGACGATGCTCGACATTCAGGAAGCCCGCGCCGCCCTCATCGCCGTCCGCGAAATCGCGCCCGCCGCGCCCGTAATGGTGTCGCTCACTTTCGGCGACAACGGACAAACGCTCACCGGCACCGACCCCGTAACCGCGCTCATCACTTTGCAGGCGCTCGGCGCCGACGCTTTCGGTTGCAACTGTTCCGTCGGTCCCGAAATGATGACCGCGTGGTTGCGCGCGCTCAAACCCTATTCGACGATTCCGTTGTTCGCCAAACCGAACGCCGGTCAACCGCGCGTCGTCAACGGCAAAACGGTTTTTCCGATGGACGCCGCCGCGTTCGCCGCGCATTTCCCCGCGCTCGTCGCCGCCGGCGCGAACTTGGTCGGCGGCTGTTGCGGCAGTTCGCCGGAACACCTTGCCGCCGCCGCGACGGCGATTAAAAATCTGTCCGTCGCGCCGCCGCCGCGCCGCGCCGTCAACGCGGTTACGTCGATGCGCGGCACGGTGTTCATCGGCAAGGACGCGCCGTTCGCGGCGATTGGCGAGCGCATCAATCCCACCGGCAAAAAAAAATTAGCCGCCGAATTGCGCGAAGGGAAATTAACCATCGCGCGGCAGTTCGCGTTGGAGCAAACGCAAAACGGCGCGGCGTTGCTCGACGTGAATATGGGCGCCGCCGGCGTGGACGAAAAGCATTTGCTGACCGCCGCGACGAAAATTCTCTCGACGTTGACGCCTTGTCCGCTATGTTTGGACACGGCTAACCCCGACGCGATGGCGGCGGCGTTGCGGCTTTATCCGGGGCGGGCGTTGCTTAATTCGGTCAGCGCCGAAGCCGCGCGGTTGGAAAAAATGTTGCCGCTCGCGCAAAAATACGGCGCGATGGTCATCGTCTTGCCGGTAACCGACGGCGGCGTGCCGGAGACGTTGGACGAGCGCAAAACCGTCGCGCTGAAAATTATCGACGCCGCGGTTCGCGCCGGTTTGTCGCGGGACGATTTGGTGATTGACGGCGTTGTGATGACCGCCAGTTCGGCGGCGGACGCGCCGCGCGTTACGGCGGATTTTGTCGAATGGTGCGCGCGCGATTTGCAAATGGCGACCACCGCCGGCGTGTCGAACGTGTCTTTCGGTCTGCCGGCGCGGGAGCAATTAAACCTCGCGTTTTTGGGTTTGCTGATTAGCCGCGGACTGTCGGCGGCGCTTATCAATCCGGCGGTCGCGGCGATGATGGATTTGGCGGCGGCGACGGACGCGCTGTTAAATCGCGATAAAAATTTTGCGCGTTATCTGCGGCGGTTTGCCGCGCCGAATAACAACGCGCCGATTGGCGCGACGAATAACGAGAAATCACCGCGCGAGAAAGTTTATGATTGCGTCATCGACGGCGACGACGCGGCGATTACCGGCGCGTTGCAACAGGCGCTCGCGACGGAAACGGCGCAAGATTTGGTTGACCGCGCCTTGTTGCCGGCAATCAATCAAGTCGGCGATTGGTTTGAAAAGAAAATTTATTTTTTGCCGCAATTGATGTTGAGCGCGGCGGCATTGAGCGCGGGCTTCAAATTTTTAGAGCCGTTATTGACGAAAAGCGTCGAGGCGACCGCCGCCAAAAAAATAATTATGGCGACCGTCAAAGGCGACATTCACGACATCGGCAAAAATATCGTTTGTTTGCTGTTGCGGAATTACGGCTTTGACGTTTGGGATTTGGGCAAAGACGTAACGGCGGCGGCGATTGTCGAAACGGCGTTGCGCGAAAAAATCACTGTCGTCGGGCTGTCGGCGCTGATGACGACGACGATGACCGAAATGCCGCAAGTGATTGCCTACGCCCGCGCCCACGGCGGCGAACATTTGCAATTTATGGTCGGCGGCGCGGCGGTGGACGAAACTTTCGCCGCCGAAATCGGCGCGTATTATGCCGCCGACGCCGTGGCGGCGGTGAAGTTGGCGCGACGGTTGGCGGATTTAAGTCGGTAGTGGGCGGTGAGCGGTTTTCGGCGGCAAGTCGATTGCAATGCGGCGAAGCCGCCGCAAAACTCAATAGCCCGCCGTTTTAACGACGGGTAAGATGGCGAAAAAAACGAACGGGCTTTAGCCCAAATTATTAAACCCTTCGGCTAAAGCCGGTCATTTTTCTAACCCTACCCACGCCCTAAAGGGCGTGGCAATTGAATAGAGCGGTTTCAAAAAAAATACAGTGAATAGAAAGGATGACGACTATGAGCACACCGGCAACCCAAATCATTTTAGCCATTGACGACTCGCCGCCGATTCTGAAACAGATTAGCGTCGCGTTGTCGGACGGCAGTTGCTACGACTTGCGGATGGCGAAAGACCCGGACGCCGCGTTCACGATATTGAAACGACTGCACGCGGAAGGCAAAACCGTCAACTTGATTATTTGCGATATTTTGATGCCCAATATGGACGGGATGACGTTCCGGCAGAAAATCTTAGAAAACGACGCGACCGCCAAGGTGCCGTTTATTTTTATCACCTCCCATTCCAGCCCCGGCGTCATCAGTCAGGCGTTGGAAGTCGGTTGCATCGACTTCGTCGTCAAACCGTTCCAAAACGAATCGTTGCGGCAACGAGTCAAAGCCGCGTTGCGGAACGCGGGCTAAATTAACAATTAACAAATAACAATTAAAAATTAAAAATTGTGGAGTAATTATCAAAATTGCGCGAAGCGAAATTGAGAATCAAACTCCGAAATTTTTAATTTTTAATTTGTAATTTTTAATTAAAAAAATCCGGCGTAGATTAGGAAGCAGGTCAAATTATGGGCAACGGCGCGGTCGATTGGGAAAAAGGTCTGGCGGAATACGGCGACCGCGAATTTTACGCGGAAATTTTGCGGGCGTATTTAGTCCACGCGCCGGCGACCGTCGGGCAATTGACGGGCTATCTCGACCAACTCGCGTCCGCCGAAATCCGGCAAGCGTATCGCGTCGCCGTGCATGGGCTAAAAGGCGGGTGTTACAGCATCAAAGCGGACGGCGTCGGCGCGTCGGCGTTGGCGTTGGAAACCGCGGCGAAAAACGGCGATGTCGATTTTATCCGGCGGCGGCACGGCGAATTCGCGGCGCAAGTGCAGGCGTTGACGCAAGAAGTCCAGCGGTGGCTCGACGAAGAAATCGCGGAAAAACCGGTCGCCGTCAATCCGCAACTTTTCGCGCTGAAACTGCGGGCGCTGGCGCTGGCGGCGCAAGACAGCCGCGGCGCGGTCGTGAGCGCCCTCCTCAACGAATTAACCGCCGCCGCCGCGCCGGACGACCGCGCGTTTTTGACCGGCTTGCGCCGCCTCTCCGACAATATCGAATACGACGCCATCGCGGCGCAAATCACCGCGCGGCTCGCTTAAATTTAATTAAGAATTAAGAATTTCGGAGTTTGGTTTTCAGATTCGCGAAGCGTCATTTTGATAATTACTCCACTAATCGCGCTGAAAGCGCGAAATATATCAGCCCAGGGTAAGCGGCGATGCTCTATCAGCCGCGCCACCCTGGGTTAGAGGTTGCGGAGCAACCAACCGCAATTGGACGGTTCGCCGCGTTTTGGCGAACCGCTCTCGCCGCCGGAGGCGGCGTTTGCCGCCTAACGGCGGGACTGTCGGATGGTTCGCTTCGCGAACTCGCTACCCAGGGTGGCGGCACGGTAGAGCGTGTGCCTTACCCTGGGCTGATATGTTTCGCCCTTGCAGGGCGGATGTCGGAGGTTATTAAACAAGTCAAATAATATGAACGCTGAAAAGAGGAAAAAATATGAACTGGGGTTTGACGTGGTTGACAACGTGGTTGGCGCAAGGCGGTCCGGTGATGTATGTGTTGCTCGGCGTGTCGTTAACCGGCGTCGCTTTCTTTTTTTATACGTGGTTGGTGTTGCGCAAGCGGGCGTTGTTTCCGGCGGCGTTGGTGAAAACGACGGA
This sequence comes from Planctomycetota bacterium, assembly GCA_031261425.1. Taxonomy (GTDB): domain Bacteria; phylum Planctomycetota; class SZUA-567; order SZUA-567; family SZUA-567; genus MS499-59. The sequence continues at coordinate 7,585 of JAISJR010000101.1, read as the reverse complement.
AGCGGTAACCGACGACGCCGGTTGCGCGGCGGTGGAAAATTTATGCCGCGCGGTCGGCGGACCGCTCGCGGAAATTTTGGTTACGGTCATCGCCAGCCGGCATCTTTCCAAAGACGAAGCCGACACGCTGGTCGAGGGCGCCGGACGGCGCACGGCGCATTATTTGTCGCGCGGCGTGTTGGCGCTCGAAGTCGTCGCGACCATTTCGCCGCTGTTGGGGTTGCTCGGCACGGTAACCGGAATGTATGCGGTTTTTGCGGAAATCGCCAACAATCCGTCCGGCGAAATCGGACGTTTGTCGGGCGGCATCGCCGAGGCGATTCTCACGACCATCGCCGGCTTGGTTATCGCCGTGCCGGCTTACGTAACGCACAGTTTCTTTGCCCGCCGCGTCGAAGAGTTGGTTTTGGAAATGGAGCGCTTAGCGGTCGGGCTGATGTTGCGGTTGCGGAATTGACGTAGTCGATAATGCGAGAGAAAGGAAAAAATATGTCCGCGCTGACGTTTAATTTTGATAATTTGGGTCTGTTCGATTTGTTGACCGGCGCGGGCGTGCCGGAGAAACAGGCGCGGGCGCAGGTCGAAGTGGTGCGTAAAACCGTAGTCGAAGCGGTGGCGGCGGTGCGGGAAGAAGTGAAAGTCGAAGTGGCGGAAGTGAAAAAAGAAGTTGCCGGCAATCGCTTATTGGACGAAAAAACCCGCAATGAATTGGCGACGAAAGGCGATTTAGAAAAATTCGCGACAAAAAATGATTTAGAAAAATTCGCGACGAAAAACGATTTGGAAACTGAACTCGCCAAAATTCGCGCCGATGTGGAAGTTAAATTGGCGCGTTACCAAAGCGAAATAACCAAGACCATGGTCTCGCTGATTATCGGTTCAACCATCGCGACGATTGTCGGTATGTCGGCAATTATGCTGTCTTTTTTCGGGCATTATTTGGGGAAATAGGGCGTTTGCCCGCAATCACGGCGCCGCCAATTTCTCCATCGCCAACTCGCCCAACGCGCCGAAATACTCGCCGGCTTCCGCGCCCGACAAGCCCATTGACCGCTCGTAGGATTTTCGCTGTAAATACGAGTCCGCCGTCAAAAAATAGCCGCGCCAATCGCCGTTGAAACTGGTCAACATCAGTCGCCGATTTTTCCGCGCCGCGCCGCGCTCTAACGGCGGCGCGAGTTCTCCCGCGACATCGGCGGGAAAGCCGAGCAACACCGCGTCGCCGAGCCGCAACGCCGACAAATGCGTTTCCTCGGGGAAAAAACACGGCACGATAAACGGCAACCAGCGCCATTCCGCGCCGAGCGGCAAGCGTATCGTCGGGGACGCCGCCGGCAAACACAGCGACGCCAAATCGTTCGCTTCGACCGGCGTTTCCGGCGCCGCCAACAACAATTCGCCTAATTTTTCGCCGTATTGCCGCGTGTTCAAAGCGGCGCGCGGACGCGCGTCGCCGACATAACCCGCCGCGAAAAGCGCCGTCCCGCCAAATTCTTTTTCCCAATAGTCGCGCCACGCGCCGGGGTAATCCGCCGACGCCTGATGCAGTTCGCGCGGCACGGTGGTCGGATGCGCGGCAAACGTCATCAACGTCGCCAGCGGCGCGTCATCGACACGGCGGCGAAAAATCAGCGCTTCGACGACTTCCCGCGCGGAGCGCTCGTCGGGATAAATCCGGTTTTGCAATAAATTGGTCGCCGCGCGGCGATAGCCGATTTTCGCCGGCGTGAAACGCGCGCGCGACTCTTTTATCGCGGCGGCGGCGGACGCGACCAACCGGTCGAAATAGCGCGGCGAAAATTTGCCGTAGAAAAATTCTTCAATCCAACCCCGCGCCCAGCCGCCGACGCTGTGATGGGTGTGCGACGCGGTGAAATACAACTCCGCCGGCGTTAGTCCGGCGGCGGCGGCGACCGCGCCGCTCAATTCCGGCAACCACAACATTAAGTCGGCGGCGACAATCGTAACCGCCGCGTCGCCGCATTTGACCGTCAACGCTTTGACGAAACTCGGCGACGCCACGCCCTCGCTTCCCCCGCTATCGACGAAGCCCATCAGCGGCTGACCGATTTCCGGGTCGATATTGCGAACGCCGACGCCGATTTGCAATTCGCCCCGTCCGCGCAACGGCGATAAATTTTGCAGTCGCGCCGTCGTGCGGCGCTCGTAATCCTGCCGACCGAATTGATACGGTCGCGCGTGAAATTTTTCCGGCGTCGGCAACGGCGCGACGGCGAACGCGGCGATTAACGCCGGCGCAAGCGCGCAAAGAAGGAGGCGAAGCCGTTTTTTTTTATTGGCGTTCATCATTGCCCGACCTCAACGGGAGCAATTAAAAATTAGAAATTAAAACTGATATTACGCGGTTAGCGTCGGGGCTGTTGCAACGAAGAAATTCTCCGACAGTCGCGCTGAAAGGGACGCAGTCCCGTAGCGCGAAATATATCAGCTCAGGGTAAGCGACACGCTCTACCGTCGCGCCACCCTGGGTAGCGGTTGATTGATAAAACCATCCGACAGTCCCGCCGCGCGGTTTGCGGCGGCAAACGCGGCGGCGGCGGGAGCGGTTCGCCAAAACGCGGCGAACCGTCCAATTGCGGTTGGCGCTTCGCGCCATTTTTACCCAGGGTGGCGCGGCTGATAGAGCATCGCCGCTTACCCTGGGCTGATATATTTCGCGCTTTCAGCGCGATTAACGGAATTTAATTATCAAAATCGCTTCGCGCGATTTCAACTTTCAACGTTAAACAATAACTACTCCGCCATTCTTAATTCCTAATTACCCTAAAACCGGTGTTCATATCCTGCCGCCGCTAATTCTTTAACGCCGGCGGCGGTAATCAGCCGCGCGCCTTTTTCCGCCGTTACGCGACCGATAGGGGTGAGGCGGGTGGCGATGCCGCAATGTTTCCATTCACGCGCGATTTTTTCCCAATCGCCCGCGCTCACCGCGAAGAGCAATTCAAAGTCCTCGCCGTCGCCGAGCGCGCGCGCCGTCGCCGACTTGCCGCTTGGCGCCGCCCGCGCCGCCGCCGACAGCGGAATGGCGCTCTCGTCAATTTCCGCGCCGACGCCGCTCGCCGCCAAGAGACGGTGCAAATCAAGCGCCAACCCGTCGGAAATATCCAAACAAGCATGCACCGGCGCGAGGGTCAACAATTGTTTGATTTCGGCGAAACGCGGCGCGGGGCATAAATGGCGTCCGGCGAGCGAGCCGCCGAGTTCGCCGGTAACGGCTAATATGTCGCCCGCTTGCGCGCCGCGCCGACCGAGCGGGCGCTCGCCGAACGGGGCGCCGATGACGGTTACGCCGACGGTCGTCGCGGACTCGGCGCTGGTCGTGTCGCCGCCGACGACGGCGAGATGATACGTTTCCGCGGCGGCGATAATCCCCGCCATTATTTCTTGCGCGTAGGCGTCGCCCGCGCCGCGCCGCAACGTCAGCGCCACGACGCCCCACAACGGGCGGCAACCGCTCGCCGCGAGGTCGGACAAACTGCTCAACACGGCTTTGCCGCCGACGGCAAACGGGGCGTCGGTCGCGCGGAAATGCGTCCCTTCGACGAGCGTGTCCACGCTGACGGCGATTTGCGTCAAGCCGCGCACGTCAAGATGCGCGCAATCGTCGGCGCCGGCGCCGACCAACACGCGCTCGCCGCCGCCCGCGAGTCGCCGCGCCAACCAAGAATGTAGGGTGTTTTCGGACATAAGAGAAAGGGAAAAGGGAAGAGGGAAAAGGGAAAAGATTCGGATATAAAAATAGGGAAAAGGAGAAAGGGAAGAGGGAAAAGATTCGGATGTAAAAATAGGGAAAAGGGAAGAGGGAAAAGGGAAAAGATTCGGATATAAAAATAGGGAAAAGGAGAAAGGGAAAAGGGAAAAGATAAGAAATCAGATTTGAAAGTTAAATGCTAAATGTTAAGAATTACTTTTCCCTCTTCCCTTTCCCCTTTCACCTTTTCCCTTTCACCTTTTCCCTTTCACCTCTTCCCTTTTCCCTATCCCTTGACAATTTTGACATTGACAATCCGTCCGGTCGCGGCGGGCGACAGCAACAACTGTAATCCTTCGGTTAAATCCACGCCTCTGCCGACCGGAATCGGCGCGCCGGTGGAAAGATTTTTTAGACCGGTCAACGTCTCATTTACAAACATCCATTTGTCTTTGTAAAAAGAAAAATAGCCCACCCGCTTCGTTTGCGCGGCGGTTAATTTTTCGTTCGGGAAAATCGCGCGGTCGGCGTGCCATTGATACAGCGATTGTCCGCTAAACACCATTAAGCGGTGGTTGTCCGGCTTGAAATCCGCGCCGTTGCGGCTCGAATAAAAATCCAGCACCGGCAACACGCCCCGATACGCCGTGCCGCAATACGGACATTTCGGCTTCGTCGTGTTGGCAAAAACAAACCATTTCTTGACGCACGCGGCGTTTTGGCACGGCTGAATCATATCCATCGTTTTGACGAGCGCGTCTTCCCAATCGTCGGCGCTGGGACGCAGGCGCGGCTGATGCAAGCCGTCGATAAACGCTTTTTCAAATAACGTTTTCAGCGTCGGTCCAAACATCGTGTAAGGCAGTTGTTCCGGGTCCACCCACGGCAGGCAAACTTTGTCGCTACCGTTTTTATCGAGTTTTACGCGATTGGTTTGGTCGGCGGGATGTTCGATGAATAACGCTTTTTCGCCCATCGTCAGCAGTTCGTCTTTTTGCGGGTCTTGGTCGTGCGTTTTCCCGCCGCGCAAAGGATGACGGTGAAAAAGATACATATAAATCAACACGGCGAGGGCGTGCAAATCGGTGGCGCGGGACGGTAGTTTGCGGTTCGGGTCGTCGCGTTTTAGCGACAGGGTTTGATTGACTTCCGGCGCGATAAAATCCGGCGTGCCGACGACATCCGGCGGAAAAAGCCCCGGCACGACCAACCCGTCGATGTCGATGATGCAAGCGTTGCCGCCCGCCGGGTCAACGAGGCAATTTTTGTAAGATAAATCGCTGTGCGCCAAGCCCGCCGCGTGCAACCGCCGCACGGCGCGGGCGATTTGCAGGCAGATGCGCAAGTAGCCGACGAGGTCGCCTTTTTCCGGCGGCGGCACGAAGCGGTTGAAATTTTTCGCCGAGGCAAACCATTTGCCTTCTTTTTCCGCGCCCGCCAACGCGGTGTTTTTGCCGAAGAAAAAATGTTGCTGATACGCGGGCACCACGATGCCGGTTTTGCCTTGATACTCGACGATTTTCTGGGGCCAGCAGAAAAGTTTTTTCCAGTATTCGCCGCCGGTTTGTTCAAAGATTCCCTGCCGGTAAGGTCCGACTAATTTTTCCAATCGCTCGACGCCGCGGGCGTCTAATTTCTTGCGAAAAAAGGCGACGACGTCCCTTTTGTCCGGCGAAAAATAAACGTCCTTCATCCCGCCTTGCATCGGGTCTTGATAGACAAACTCCACCGGCGAGCCGTCTTTTGCCGTCGTTTGCACGCGGGACATTTTTTGCCTCCTGATTTTTTCAATTGAACAAATCTCTCCGACAGCCGCGCCAACGGCGCGAAACATATCAGCCCAGGGTAAGCGGCGACGTTCTATCAGCCGCGCCACCCTGGGTAAAAATGGCGCGAAGCGCCATCCGAAATTGGACGGTTCGCCGCGGTTTGGCGAACCGCTCTCGCCGCCGGAGGCGGCGTTTGCCGCCTAACGGCGGAACTGTCGGATGGTTCGCTTCCGCGAACCGTTACCCAGGGTGGCGCGGCTGATAGAGCGTCGCCGCTTACCCTGGGCTGATATGTTTCGCCCTTGCAGGGCGGCTGGCGATTGGCGCTTCGCGCCGTTTTTAACCAAGGGTGGCGCGAAAAATCAGCGGTGGTGATAAGAGGCGAGAGATGACAAGAAATTTAAGAATCTTAAAAATCTTAAACCCTTCGCGGGCAACGGGAACAACGACGATGGACGACGAAAATAAACCGGAGGCGCGGGGGGGCGGCAAACCGTATTTGGAGATTAAGTTTTTTTTCCGCTTGACCGCCGGCGAAGAGCGACCGGAAAGTTTTTTTATTGACGAAATCCGCAAACGCCTCATCGCGCCGCCGGCGGGAACGGTGGGCGTGCCGTTCGCCTACACTTTTGATTTGACTATCGACGGCGTTGAAATTGGGGACGAACTTTTTACGGACGCCGCCGGTTGGCAATTACGGCGGCAAGGCAACATCTTTCATTTGACCGGAACGCCCACGCAAGAATTTAACGGTCGGCTGATTTTTACGTATCAGCACCGCCAAGCGGGCGCGGAATATATTCCGCAACCCATTATCACCCCCGTTCCGTTCACCATCGCCCACCCGCGCGACCTCTGGCAAAATTTACCCGTCGCCGATTACGACGGCTACGAAAATCCCGACGCCGACGCGCGGGGCGGGGAAATTTTCGCGCCCGAAGCGCCCCGCCGACTTGAAATTATCGCCGCCTCGACGCGCGGGCGTTCGCACGCGCACATCGCCAAACCGCGCGACGACTATTTTCAATTTTTCGTCAATCCCGCCACCGGCTGGAATTTCGTCGCCGTCGCCGACGGCGCGGGAAGCGCCAAGTATTCCCGCCAAGGGGCGCGCCTCGCCTGCGACGCCGCGTTACAATCGTTAGACCGTAATTTGTCCGCCGAATTTACCGAAAAATTCCGGCGCGACGGTCGGGAATGGCGCGACGAATTTATGCGCGGCGACCTCGCCGCCGAACCGTCATTCATCGAAAAAACGCAATGGGGCGCGGTTTTTCATCGGGCGGTGTATGACGCGCACGAGGCGATTCGCGCCGAAGCGGACCGCCGCAAAACCGAACGCGGCGACGGCGCGACGCTTAAAGATTATCACACGACTTTGCTCTGCGCCGCGTTGCGCTATTTCCCGGAATGGGCGGCGTGGTTTATCGCGTCGTATTGGGTCGGCGACGGCGGCGCGGCGATTCTCCGTTGGAACGATTCCGACCGCGTGTTGGTGTTGGGCGAGCCGGACGGCGGCGAGTTTGCGGGACAGACGCGGTTTCTCACGATGAAAGACGAAATCGCCGCCGAACCGATACGCCGCCGCTTGCGTTTTTCGTTTTGCGACGCGTTCGCGGCGCTGTTGTTGGTGACGGACGGCATTACCGACCCGTTTTTTCCGTCGGAAGCCGCCGTCGGCGACGCGGCGCGGTGGCTTGAATTTTATGAACAAAAATTGCGCGCCGGTTGCGAGGAAGAGCCGCGCGGTTGCCCGGAAATTTTTGCGGCGGACAAATCGCCACAAGAGAAAGCGGACGCGCTGTTGCGGTGGTTGAATTTCTGGTCGAAGGGCAATCACGACGACCGCACGGTGCTGGTGGTGAGAGAGGTTTAGGGCAATGAAGAATTAAAAATTACGATTCGCCATTCGTAATTGAGGTTACGCGGCTGGTGGTGTTTTGCTAATTTATTCCGACAGTCGCGCTGAAAGCGCGAAACATATCAGCCCAGGGTAAGCGACACGCTCTATCGTCGCGCCACCCTGGGTAGCGGTTCGCGAAGCGAACCATCCGACAGTTCCGCCGTTAGGCGGCAAACGCCGCCTCCGGCGGCGAGAGCGGTT
>JAISJR010000100.1 GCA_031261425.1 Planctomycetota bacterium | reverse complement strand
AACCGCTCTCGCCGCCGGAGGCGGCGTTTGCCGCCTAACGGCGGAACTGTCGGATGGTTCGCTTCGCGAACCGCTACCCAGGGTGGCGCGACGGTAGAGCGTGTCGCTTACCCTGGGCTAATATATTTCGCGCTTTCAGCGCGATTAGCGGTGTTTGATTTTTTAATCCGCTTCGCGCACTTTCAACTCTCAACTCTCAACTCTATCTTTGCAGAATGACCGTTTTGCGCCCAATCGTCGCCGCGACGGCGGCGGTGAGCAGGCGGTTGGCGTTTTCTTTTTCTTGGGGATTGGTCAGCACGAACACCACGTCGTCCGCGAGCAGGCGCGTCGCGCCGGTCGGCGTGATGACCTCTTCGTTGCGGATAAGCAACACCACGCGCGAGTGCGCCGGAAAGGTCAACTCGGACAAATTTTTACCGATGACCGCCGAGGTCGCCGGCACTTCGACTTCATACATTTCCGCGTCGGTTTCTTCCAAACTCAACAGTTCGAGCGAATGCATCCGTTTCGACTTGCGCGTAACTTTTAATTTCAGCCACGCCGCCGCGCGGTCGAGCGTCAACCCTTCGAGCACGCACGAGAACACCACCGCGAAAAAGACGATGTTGAAAATTTCCTGCGACAATTCGCCGGTAAAATAATCGCCGCCGTATAACGCCGGATACGTCGCCAGCACAATCGCCACCGAACCCTTCAGCCCGCCCCAGGTGATAAACGCTTTTTCGTTGGCGCGATAGCCGAACGGCATTAAGCACAGCCAGACCGCGAGCGGACGCGCCACAAAAATCATCGCCAACGCCACCAACGTCCCCGCCAACCACACCGCCGGCAACTGGCGAGGGAACACCAACAAGCCCAGCATCAAAAAGAGCGCCATATTCGCGAACGACGACAGACCGGAAATAAACCGCGTAATGCTCGATTTGAAAGTGTAATCGTGGCAGTTCAGCCAGTAGCCCGCGAAGAACACGCCGATAATGCCGCTGGCGCCGATGCTCGTCGCCGAACCGTAGGCGAGCATTATCACGCCGATAATCAGCACGTAATAAAAACCGGTGTTTTCCGAGCGCAACCGGTTAAACAGCCGCACGCCGAGCGTGCTGACGATAAAGCCGCACGCCACGCCCGCCGCCAATTTCCACGCCAACAGCAACAAAAATTCCGGCACGCCGCCGACCTGTCCGGCGACGATGCCGATGACCGCCATCGTCAGCAAAATCGCCATCGGGTCGTTCGCCGCCGACTCGACGCAGAGCGTGGTCGAGACGCGCGTTTGCACCGGATTGTCGCGCAAAATCGCCGTTACCGCCGCCGCGTCGGTCGAGGAAATAATCATGCCGATAACCATCGCGTTCCAGAAACCGATGTTCGTCAAGAGGTGCGTCAAAAAGCCGAGCGACACCGCCGTCAGCGCCACGCCGAGCGTCGCGAGCGTCATCGCGGGACCGAAATAACGGCGCATATCGTCGCGTTGCGTGCCGTAACCGCTGTCGAACAAAATGAACATCAACATTATGTCGGCGATTTTGCCCGCCATGCTCATATCGCTAAATTCGACCAACGCCAACCCGTCGCTACCGGCAAACATCCCGATGCCGAGAAACAACAACAACACCGGCACGCCGAAGCGCGTCGTCATCTTTGAAATGAAAATGCCGAAAATCAGTAGCGCGGCAAGAATCAAAGTGAAATCGACGGACATAGGTTCCTTTCTATTTTTAGTGAGGGAAAGGGGGCGAAAGGAGAAAGAAGAAAGGGAAAATGGAAAAGGGAAAAGGGAAAAGGGAAAAGGGAAAAGAGAAAAGAGAAAAGGGAAAAGGGAAAAGGGAAAAGGGAAAAGAGAAAAGAGAAAAGGGAAAAGGGAAAAGGGAAAAGAGAAAAGAGAAAAGGGAAAAGCGAAAAGCGAAAAGCGAGAAATTAAAAGTTGAGAAATTAAAAATTCATCGCCCCTAATTCTTAACCTCTTTTCCCTTTTCCCTTTTCCCTCTTCCCTTAATCAGTTGCTCCGGCATCCCGAACCGGCGCAGGGCGTCGGCGTCGTCCGCGAGGTCGCTGACCGCCGCCGGATAGACGAGCCATTGGTTGCCGCGATAGACGCGCAGGTAATAGTCGGGGACGATAGACACTTGCGAATTTTCCGGTTTGTAATGCAACATCGCCGTTTTCACGGTCAGCGGACGCGGGGCGTCGGCGCGGATTTTATTGATGACGGCTTGCGCCGTCGAGCCGCGGTCAAAAACGTCATCGACGATTAACACGCGCGTCCCCGCGTCGCCCAACTCCGTCCAAACCTCGTCGAGGGCGCCGACGCGGACGTTGCCGGCGCGGGCGACGCCGTCGTAACTGCGGCAACGGACGCAGGCGAAACCGACGGGGCGGCGATACGCCAGCATAAAAAATTCCTGCAAATAAATGGCAATCGGCAACCCGCCGCGCGTCAAACCGGCGACCACGTCGAAAGGCGCGTCCCGTTCGACAATCCGCGCCGCCAACTCCCAGCAATCGCGGCGCTCCTCTTCGGCGGAAATAAAGACCTTTTCGACGGCGGGCGGCATTGGGCGAGTTCCTTTTCAATACGTTTTTTCTCACGGAGGCACGGCGGACGCGGAGAAATATCGATTGGGAAATGCTCTATTCAATTGCCACGCGCTTTAGCGCGTGGTCGGCGTTAGAAAATGACCGGCTTTAGCCGAATGATTTATTTGGGCTAAAGCCCTTTCTTTTTTTGACCGCCGACCACGCCTTAAAAGGCGTGGCAATTGAATAGAGCAATCGCTATTTCACTGTTCACCGCCCATCGTTCTTCAATGGTTAATTGTTCATTGTGAATTGTTAATTGCCTCCGCCATCTCCCTATCGCGCGCCGACAATTTCGCCGCGATGTCGGTGGTGGCGGCGTCCAAGGCGAGCGCGCTCGCCGCCCATTCCGGCGCCGATTTTTCCGCGTCCTTGACGCCGAATTTTTGCAGAAAACTCGCGTATAGGGCGCGGTAGCGCGGTTTCAGCGGATAGTCGGCAATCGCCGCGCGGTATAAATTTTGCGTCTGCCTTTTTTGCGCGGCGGTCAACTGCGGCGACAAACCGAGCAATTGCGCCAAATAAATTTTATTGCCCGCCGCGCGCGGGTCGGCGACCACCGCATTGGCGGCGCAATCCAACGCTTCCGGCAAATTGCCGAGCCGCAAAAAAGCGTTGCCGCGATTGACCCACAACGTCGCGTCGCGCGGACGCGCGCCGAGCGCCTCGTCCGTCCACTCCACAATCAGTTTCGCCTCCGCCGGCGAATAATTATAGAGCGCCGTTTTTTCCGCCCAATAACGCGACACGCCGGCGTTAAAGCGCGGAATCGCCGCCAGCGACAGCAACGCCGCGAAGCCGACGAGCGCCGCCGCCAAAAGCCGGTTCGCCGCCCGCGGCGACAATTTGATTTCCCACGCGCCGCCGTTAATCGTTAGCGCCAACGCCGCCATCAGCCACACCGTCGCGCCGATGACCGAATGGTAATAATGAAAATCAAAAATAAAGTGAAAGAACGCCGCCGCCAAACCGAGGAGCAACCAACCCTTAAAGCGGTCGGCGTCGGGCAGAATTTTTGTCAACCCATAACCGGCGAGAACCAACGTCAGCGGCAACAATAATAAATTGACCGCGCCGTTGACGACGAGCGCCGTCGTCCACCCTTGCCGCCACTCGGCGACGAACGTTTCAATGCCCAAGCCGGTGAACGCGCCGGCGGCATACATCAAATAGGTCAGCGCGAGCGCGGCGCCGCTCGCGAGCGGCAAATACGCCGCCGACAAAAAAGCGGTCGGCGGCTTCGGCAATTCGCCGGTGCCATTCGGCGACGCGACGGAAAATAAAAGGCGCGGCGGAACGCCGTTCGCTTCCCGCTTTTTTCCGGCGGCGCTTCGGAAAAAGACCGCCCACAGCGCGACTAACGCCGCCAAAAAGCCGACGCCGCCGTCCACCGCCAATTGCAAATAAAGGTTGTGCACGCGGCGCGTTTCCCAGCCGTCCGGTTGTTTGAACGCGCCGTAATACGAGCCGAAATTATCCAATCCATAACCGGTCAGCGGACGCGCTTTGAGCATATCGAGCGCCGTCAGCCAATAATTGCCGCGCACGCTTACTTGCTTTATTATTGTCTCTTGCAGACGCGGCGACCGCGCCACCGCCGCGCCGAGAGCGAGCAACGCCACGCCGACCACCGCAATGCCAATTCCGGCTCTAATCCTTGAACCCGCCGCCGTTCGCGCCCACCCGCCGAGCAGTAAAATTTCCGCGAACCAAGACACCGCGAACACGCTCGGCGCCCATAAATTATGGTCGAAAATTTTACCGGCGCCGAATGCCAAACCGGCGCTCACGCCCGTCGTCAGCGTCAGCCATCCGGCGATTTCGCCGAACCGCCACCAGCGTCTTTTATCCGGCGGCATCAATAAAAACAACGCCGCGGCTTCGGTGATTTTCGCCGTGATAAAACCGGCTTTACTGCCGGCATACACGAACGCCAACAACGCCGCCGCCAAACCGAGCGCCGGCAATAATTTTGCCGCCGAGAATTTTCGCCCGCCCGCCAAAAACAACGGCGCCGCCAGCGGCAAAAGAATGATGAAAAAACCCGCGTAGGCGTTGGAGTAGGCGTAAGGACCGGCGATGCGGTTGCTCATCACGCGGATGACAAAGCCCTCGGACGACGACAAGGCGCTGTCGGCGCCGAGGAACGCCGAGCGCACGTAGTCGTTGAAAAAATAACGCTGATACAAACCATACAACGCCGCGAGCGCCGCCGCCGCGAGCAACGCCGCGAGAAGCAGACGGCGCGTGTCGGGATAACGGCGGCAAACGATTAACGCCGCCCAAAAAATTTCGCCGTCGGCGACCCAGTTCCAGCCAAGGTCGAGCGCGCTCTGCCAATTGGCGTCATTCGCGGCATAGACGGCGTAACCGGCGAAAACCGCGAAAACCGCAAGCGCGGCGGCAAACCCGCGGCGCGGCAAAATCAGCGTTCCGTCGCGCAACGAGCCGACCAGCGCGCCGACCAAAACGAGGTTGGCGACGACCGTGAGAAACAGCGTTTCCGGCTCGGCGAAATCCAAACCCGTGCCGAGCGGTCGCAACGCCGCGTAAAATAACAGGAAAAAAATCGTCAGACGGTCGAGTAAAGGCATAAGATTGCGCCGTAGAGAAATAAAAACGCCATTGTATTGGAGCGGCGCGAAATTAAAAATAGACAGGTCGAAGAGCAATTACGAATTACGGCGCGGAGCGATGTCGATAATATCCGCTTAATTCCCCTCTACGGAGGGGCTGGGGCGGACTATCCGCTGGCATCGCGACGGTTCTAGGTCGCGATGACGGGGTGGTGGTCGTTATACCTCGGAATCACGCAACGGAATTTGGGGCAACGCAAACAACCACCCCGTCAGGCGAGATAGAGCATTTCGCCTGCCACCCCTCCATAGAGGGGAATTTTAACAGGATTCCGCCAATGAAACTTTGTCTTCTCATTTTCTCCGGCTGGCTCGCCGCCGCCGCGTTCGCGGCGGAGACGCCCGTTTTGCCCGCGACGAAGACGGTAACTTTTTCCGTTTGGGGCGGCGGCGTCAACGAGGCGGTCAGTCAGTTCGGTCAACAAACCGGCGTTACGCCGCTCGTGTCCGCCGTCGTCAGCACCGCCGCGCCGCCGCCGAAAGTTTTTCTCTCCGCCCTAAATTTGCCGGCGGAACAGGCGCTCGAATGGTTGGCGCGCGCCGCCGGTTGTCATTATCGTTTGACCGCGGGCGGCGTTTATTTGACCACCGGTTACGAGTGGCTGAAAGACCGGCGCTACGGCGTGATTATTCGCAACGTCGAAACGTTGGTCGGTAGCGACCGTCCCAGCGACCGCGCCGAAAAATTGACGCGCTTCGCCCGCAACATCGACGAATTGATGAAAATCGTCGCGCTGTTCGAGCCGCTGTATCGCTATCGCCTTGAAGAGCACGCCGACGGACAAATCAAATTAAACGCGCAAGTTCCCGCCGAATTAAAACCGCTGTTTATGGCGGCGCTGACGGCGCTCGAAACGTCCGGCGCGGCGCCGGTGGCGGTCGCGACGACGCCCGCGCCCGCCGAGCAAGCGCTCATCGACAAATTAAACGCGACGAAAGTCGTGGTGAATTACCGGCAACGACCGTTGCGCGAAGTGTTGGCGGATTTGCGGACGCAATGCGGACTGAATATCGGTTTCGACGCCGTCGGCGAGCCGCCGCTCGTAACGATGGAACTCGGCGAAGTCAACGTGCAGGTCGCGTTGGTGGCGGTGGCAAAACAAATCGGTTTGCGAAGCGTCGAAATGTCGGCGCCGAACGGCGTGTGGTTGAGCCGCGAAAAACGGCAGTGGCAACGGTTCCCGTCGCGGCGGCAGTTGTGGGTGGACGATGTCGAGGTGAAATGTTACGGCGTCGCGCGCGGGTTCGACGGCGAAAAATTCGCGGACTGGGCGCGGCAAAACGTTACGCCGGACATTTGGCGCGACCCGCTGGCGAGCATTTTTTACCACGCGCCGAGCGGCAATCTCATCGTCGTCGCGCCGCCCCCCGCGCAACAAGCCGTCCGCAACGCGCTCGGAAAAGGGCGAATTAAAAATTAGGGCGTGTTCACCTACTATGCCCTTGACAATTTCTGCCCCTATCGCTACAAACGCGGACGTTGCCTTGAGCGGTTTACTTTTTTGTCGTCGAGCATAGCGCGGACAATTATGAACAGGTTACGTTTGCGAATCGAATCCCCCCCCCCCCGTGCGAACGGTGTCGTTGCGACAACGAAACGAACGATTGCCATCCGGTTGTCGCGGTAAGCATCTCCGCGCATCGCCGGCTTCGCTTGCCGGTCGGCGTTCGCCTTTATCAGCCAATTTCTTTTCATTTCACCGCGCGGCGGATTTTTTCCGGCGCCGCATTCGGGCGTTCGCGTTATGGGGCGCGGTCGATTCGTTTTCTTACCTCGAACTATTTAATCGCCCGACGGCGCGAAGAAGGAATCGTTTTCCTTTTCGCGCCTTTTTTGTCGCCGCGTATTTTGTCTCAAACAGTTTTATCGAATCAATGCGACAGACGTTAATGATTAAGACGCCGCCGCATTAATAATTCAGCGCATTTTTATCAAAACACATAGGGTAATAGTTGCGAAAGGAATAAAAATGTTGGAGTGTAAGCGAACATCCCGGACAATTTGCCGTTGCCCAATGTTCCCGTTGCGAGGCGGGAATGTGTAAAATTTGTATGTCTCTGCCACTCGCGGAACACCCGTTGCTTCACGCTCCGCAGGCAGTCAAAACCGAATATTATGACCTTTTGCGAACTTTGGTTGCCCAACACGCGCCGGGCGACAAGTGGGCGGAATTTGCCGTAGCCAGATATGGCGCTAAATTTGCCGTAGAAGAGGTAACGTCGCTTCATAACTATAAAGATTTACTTGCGGCGGTTCGGCGCCTGACCGCCAATCGCTTCCGATGGAGTAAATTATGTTTCTGTACTTTCCGTTATTGTCTGCTTGGCGATATTCTTTTTCTTTTGGCATTCAATAACGCCTCGCAAGTAAAAGCAGTGATTGATTACATCTATCCAATGATTAGAACGCGTCATCGCAAGGGCGTTTCGCGATTTATTGAGGCGCTGTTCAACCGTGCCGATATGAAGCGCGACTCATTTAAATCAGCGCGGTATTTAATCGACTGCTGGCGCCGGAACGCCGATTTCATCAATCTGCCGGAAAAACGTATTCTCGTAACGGCAACGGTGAGCGCCGGCAAATCGACGCTGATAAACGCTATCATCGGTAAGAATTTGACCCGGACATCACAAGAAATTTGCACCGGAAATTTATGTTACCTACACAACAAACCGTTTGAGGATGACGCCGTTTATTTACGCGCGTCTTTCAATAATGGTAACGTGAATGACGATGAGATTAAGAAGATAAAACGGGGGAGCGAGGTCACTTGCATCGCTTCTCACGTTAGGGCGTTGGTGCCGCCGCAAAGCCGCGTTTGTATTATTGACACGCCGGGCGTGAACTCGGCATTGAACCCCAACCATCGCAAAATAACCCGCGAAGCATTGGCGGATGAAAATTATGACCGGTTAATATATGTGCTGGACGCCACTAAACTCGGAACGGATGATGAGTTTGCGCATTTGCAATATATTGCCCAAAAAGTGCCGAAAGAAAAAGTCGTATTTGTGCTGAATAAACTTGACGGCTTCAAGCAAGGTGAAGATTCTATCAAGGAAAGCATCGAGCGCGTTCGCGATGACCTGCACAAAATGGGATACGAGAATCCGGTGATTTGCCCGTTATCCGCTTATGTCGCATTGCTTATCAAAAGGAAACTGCACAATGACGGGCTAACCGAGGACGAGCAGGATGATTACGATTTATACGTCAAAAAATTCAGCCAACCGGCATACGACCTTTCGCGCTACTATGCCGAGGCGCGCCGAGAAAATTTGCCGACGCATAACGGGGCGGACCAAAACGCTCTGGGTAGTAAATGTGGACTTTATGGTTTAGAAAACATACTTTTCGGAGGAATCTAAAATGAAAAAGGTTTTTATTAAGTACAACCCCTATAAATTAACGACAGAAATCAGGGTTGACGGGAAAAATTTAGCGGAAAATAGCAAACTCGGCGAAAAGAGCGCCGACGGTTCGCATTTGCAGGAATGGGTGGAAGAACTGCCGCAAATTCTGGTTGACGAGTATAACGACACCGAGTTTGGGATAACTTTCCACGGGACTTTACTTGATTGCGAGGATTTAAAGAGTGTGTTGACCGAAGCGCAAAAGCGCGGCGGTTTTACCGCTAAACTCGAACGCCAACCGGCGAAGGAAACTGCGGACAAAGAAAAACTTATCAAAGATGTTTTCCAAGAAATCCAACAAGGACCGTTTGAGGAATTAAAAAATGATGCGATAATTAGCGCGTTTCAACACGCCCAAAGTAAAGATTTCGAGGTTTGCGTTGTCGCCACTATGAGCGCGGGGAAATCAACGCTGATTAACGCGATGCTTGGCACAAAGTTAATGCCGTCAAAACAAGAGGCGTGCACGGCGATTATCACCCGCATCAAAGATATTTCCTGCGATAAGATTGCGTTTAAGGCAGAGGTTCACGACAAAGATGGGAATA
The DNA here is from genome assembly GCA_031261425.1 of Planctomycetota bacterium. GTDB lineage: Bacteria > Planctomycetota > SZUA-567 > SZUA-567 > SZUA-567 > MS499-59. The sequence goes on along the minus strand of JAISJR010000100.1, from coordinate 35,448 downwards.
TCCCCGAAACGCACGCGGATTTGACGTATCCGACTATGGTGCGTCTAAACTCCGACGAAAAGGTTTCGGAGATTAAAGTTTCCGGCAATATCCCTTTTGTCTCGGCGGAAGATGTTTCACTCGTTCTTATCGACACTCCCGGTCCGAACAATGCGCGCGACGAAAGGCACCGGAAAGTTCAAAGCGAACTGCTGAGCAAATCATCAAAAGCCCTTGTTCTGTATATAATGACCGGGGAATTTGGCACTGACGATGATAATGCCTTGTTGAAGCGGGTCGCGGACAGTATGGCGGTGGGCGGCAAGCAGTCAAAAGACCGGTTTATCTTCGTCGTGAATAAACTTGACGACCGCAAAGAAGATGACGGGAACACCGATGACACGTTGACGCGGGTTCGTTCGTATCTGCAAACCCACGGGGTTGCCAATCCGAACCTTTTTCCGGCGTCTGCCTTGCCGGCGCTTAACATTAGGTTACTCGCAAGCGGAGCGGAAGTTGATGATGATACAAAAGACGAAACAAAAACAAAAGTAAAAAAACTTAATCGAAATGCATCTCTGCATTTTGAATCCTTTGCCCCGCTTCCTCCGAGCATTCTCGGAGAAATAAAGGGGCAACTCGAAAACACGAAGTCGGGCTGGCAAGGAGCGGCTAACGAGAATCCCGACGAAGCGCTTATCCACACGGGCATAGTTTCGATTGAGGCGGCAATCCGTCAGTATATACAAAAATACGCCAAAACCGCGAAGATAAAGAATATCGTTGAAACGTTCACGCACGAATTGGACGCAGCCGGCTGTTTTGAGGAAACTAAGCGCGAACTTGCCAAAAATCGCGAGGAGAGTAAGCGAATCGTTAAGCAAATTAACGATATTCGCCAAAAAATTGATGATGCGCAAGACGCTATGAAATTCGAGAAGGCGGTTAACGAGGCGGTGGCAAAAGTCAACGACGATTCGAAGAAAGTGGTAGAAAAGATTGAGGAAAAATTCCAAAAACGCATTACGCAACGCATAGATGAATTGCGCGGTAAAGAAATCGACGCGAATGATGTCAACGATGAAGTAAATGCTTTGTCAAAATTTGTCCAACAGTTGGCGCCGGATTTTGAAGTGGAACTCGACGCGCTTATTCGAGACAATTTGGTAAAAACAAGCGCCGCTTTGTTTGAGAACTATAAAAAGAAACTCGCTTCTTTGACGGAAGATATAGACCTTAAAAACATTTCCGGGGTTACTATCGACCCACTGAAACTGATGGGCGGAAGCGTTGCCGCCGGCGATTTTTCAACCGAACCATTCATTAAAGAAAAGAAGGTCAAGGACGGCACCGAGTTGATTGGAAACCCCGACAAAGCATGGTATAAACCTTGGACTTGGTGGGATGAGCAGGGCTACTATCGCGATAAATATAAGAACGCCAAGTATGTTTCCGGGGATGAATTGGCGCAAGCGTTCTTACGACCGATAACGAAAAATCTGTATGATAACGGTGATGCCGCTTGCCAATACACCTTGAAACAATCAAAGCGTATTGCCGAGTATTTCAAGGAGAAATTCAAACTCCTTGATGAAGTTCTTAAAGCAAAACTGGCTGAACTTGAGAGTTTTGCGACAGATGAGAAAAAGGCGGAAGAACGGGTTAAAGCGTCGGAAAGCAAGTTAAAATGGCTTGAGGAGATAAAAAAGCAAGTCGAATCCATACTTGAAATTTAGGGAGGGCAGAAAATGGCGATTACCAATTCTTTCAAAAATGCGGTTGCGGCGAATGATGTTCGCGGAATACGCATTATGATGAAAGACAGTTTACTGGTTGACCCGACGTTCGTCGAGTTTAATGAAATGGACAACCTCGCCGGAAGCGTGAACGGATTATACGACGTTCACGATGGGCGCGAATTTATCGACGATAAATCCGCGTGGAATGACGACTATATGAACAAATTGATGGTTCAAGTGGTCGGCAATTTTTCTCGCGAGCGAATGGAACACTTAAAAGACGTAGTTAAACAGTTGCGTCCGGTTACCGCTCGTCGGCCAAGCGCCAATAATTACGAATCAACAAAAGGGAGCGGCGATGAACGTAAAACTAACAATAATTATCAAGAGCAGAAACGCCGCGACCAAGCAAACGGCTCATATCGCGGAGCCAAAATTGCGATCGGAGCGGTCGTTGGCGGTATAGTTGGCGGCGCTATTGCCGGCGGGGTCGGTAATGCCGTGACAGTTGGCGCCGTAGTGATTGGCGCCGTAGTGATTGGCGTCGTTGTCGGCGGCGCGGTTGGCGCGGTTGCCGGTGTGGTCATTGGTGGCGCGGTTATGGCGAACACAAAGAGAGAAGGCGCGAGTAACCGGTAGAGTCCGGTAACGCGCCGCAGTTTGACCCGCAAAAAAGCCAAGTCGAACCCATACTTGGAATTTAGGGAGGGACATAAAATTGTCTATCGCTTCTTTCAAAATCGATTCTTTCAAAAAATTAATTTCGGCGAACGATGTTCACGAAATACGCCTTATGATGAGAGACAGTTTGCGGTTTGACCCGACGTTCGCCGAGTTTGATGAAATGAACCGTCTCGCCGAAAGCGTGAACGGATTATACGACGCGCACGACGGGCGCAAGTTTAACGACGATAAATCAGCGTGGAACGACGACTATATGAACAAATTGATGGTTCAAGTGGTCGGCAACTTTTCTCACGAGCGAATGGAACACTTAAAAAACATCGTTAGACATTGGCGTTGCAGAAAGGCAATTGCGGCGAATGATGTTTGCGAAATACGCCTTATGATGAGAGACAGTTTGCGGTTTGACCCGACATTCGCCGAGTTTGATGAAATGAACCGTCTCGCCGAAAGCGTGAATGGATTATACGATATTCACGACGGGAGTAAGTTTAACGACGATAAATCAGCGTGGAACGACGACTATATGAACAAATTGATGGTTCAAGTGGTCGGCAATTTTTCTCACGAGCGAATGGAACACTTAAAAGACGTAGTTAAACATTTGCGTCATAAACGCGATGGTTGGATAGGCGCGATTGTGGGCGGCATTGTGGGCGTGGTTATTGTTGGGTTCACGGTCGGCAATGTTGGCGCGTGTATTGGCTTCATTGCGGGCGGCATTGTGGGCATGATTATTACCGGCGGCTTTGTTGGTGCGGTCATTGGTGTCATTGGTGAAGTTATTGTTGCCGGGTTGCGGTTGCTAGGTTTGTTGACAATGAGCGATAATAACGATAAAAACACCGAAAATAGCGTTGCGTACGGCTATATGGTAGACGGCGCGCTTGTGGGCGGCATTATTGGCGGCATTATTGGCGGTATTGTTGTCGGCTGGTTATTGGTTGGGTTCACTCTTGCCGTGAAGTGTGTTGTCGCTGAGTTTGCCGGCGCGGTTGCCGGCGCGGTCATTGGCGTCGCGGTTATGGTGGTCATAAACAAAATCAAGGAAAAAAGGAGAATAAAATGAGCGCGATTAACGATGAAAATACCGGCATTGCGATAAGCAACCTGCCGGCAGAGTCCGGTAAAGCGCCGAAATTTGACGCGCTAAAAAGTGAACTCGCCGAAGCGAGTTCACTGGTTGACGATATTGTCCTCAAAAATTATTTGTCTAACTTGACGGAATTAGAAATTGAGCCGTTAGACGAAAATATGAAACGCATCGGCGATATTCGCTTGTTTAAGATAACCGAAATGGTCTATCAGAACAACGAGTATTCAACCTATAAATTTGCGTCGGTTTTCAACTCCGTGCAAAATCTTAATTGCGGCGTGTTTATCATTGCCGACAGCAACGGACAGAAGACGGATTTTTATCTGGGCGTTCGTTCCTTTGATAACAAACGCACCACCAAGTCCCTTAAAGACACGTTGCGCAACGCCTTGGGCGGTCAGTTTCCCGGCGTTAAGACGGCGGACTTGTTGGACACCGCCGCGGAAGAATTTCTGAAAAATATCCCATCAAAAAATATAGCGACGGTTTCTTGCGTTGCCAAGAACAAAGACGAGGAGTTCAAGGATAACGAGCGGTTTATACAAGGGCTGGAGAAACTCGCGCTCGCAATGCAGGGGCAACGCTATACCGCCGTGGTCTTGGCAACAAGCACGCCGGCGGAACAATTAGCGGCAACGCGACGCGCTTATGAAACCATTTACACGCAACTATCACCGTTCGCCAATATGCAGTTAAGTTACGGAACCAACACCGCGCTGAACGTCTCGGATGCGTTTTCGCGTGGAACGTCGCTGACCGATACCGACGGAACTTCAAATACCGTTACGGATGGAACTACCAAAACCACAACTGACGGAACTTCGAAAAGCGTAACAAATGGCAGGTCTTTCGGCTTCTCGCTCGGGCAAGCAGTGTCAACCGCAATTTCAGGCGGATTAAATGCGGGAGTTACTATAGCATTTCAATGTGGAACATTACTGTCAATATGCGGCTTTATCGCAAAGACAGTCGGAAAGACGATTATGGGCAGCTTCTCGATAGGGATACACCATGACAAAACGATAGGGGAACACCACGACGAAGCGATAGGGGAAAACCACAGCGAAACGATAGGGAAAAATCACAGCCACTCCATTGGTGAAAGTGAAAACCGAACCCAAACCAAAGGATTAACTTCCGGCGCCTCCGACAATATGCAACTCACAAGGCAAAACAAAACGCTTATCAACACACTTGAACGCATTGATTTGCAGTTAAAACGCATCGACGAGTGCGAGAGTTTGGGAATGTGGGAGTGCGCGGCATACTTCTTGTCCGACAGTCAAGAAACGGCGGAAATGGCGGCGGGAACGTATAAAGCCCTGATGAGAGGCGAAAAATCCGGCGTTGAAACGTCGGCAATAAATTTTTGGGGACGCCAAAACACCAAACAAATCCCTTTACTCCGTGATTATATCACGAATTTTATTCATCCGGTATTTGAATATCGTTCAGATTCGGCGGTCGGGTTTGTAACGGCTTCGTCATTAGTAAGCGGCAATGAACTTGCCATCCAAATGGGGCTTCCGCGAAAGTCCGTTTGCGGTTTCCCGGTCATTGAGCACGCCGATTTCGGCAAAGAAGTCGTTAGATATAATCAAAGCGAGAACCGCAACGACTTTATTCTCGGTAATATTTTCAATATGGGGAGGAAGAACGATACCGAGGTTCGTCTTGACTGCGATTCGTTGACTATGCACATCTTGATTACGGGTTCGACCGGTTCCGGCAAAAGCAACACGGTTTATGAAATTTTATCGCAGATTAGAAGTGTGTATCGGACGCCGTTTCTGGTGATTGAACCCGCGAAAGGCGAATATAAGAACGTGTTCGGACAGTTTAAAGATGTGTCCGTTTATGGCACTAATCCGAAAAAAGGCGCATTGCTCAGAATTAACCCGTTCAGGTTTCCGTCCGATATACACGTCCTTGAACACTTAGACCGGCTCGTCGAGTTGTTCAACGCCTGTTGGCCAATGTATGCCGCGATGCCCGCAATACTCAAAGAATCGATGGAAAGGGCGTATGTCGCCGCGGGGTGGAATCTCAGCACTTCGGAAAATCCCCAAGGCGAGGTCTGCCCGAACTTCACTGACTTGTTGGAGCAGATAGAAAATGTCATAAACGAGTCGAAGTATTCCGCCGACAGCAAAGGCGATTACGCCGGCGCGCTCTGCACCCGCGTCCGTTCACTCACTAACGGATTAAACGGGTTGGTTTTTTGCCGCAACGATTTAACCGACGCCGATTTATTTGATAAAAATGTAATAGTCGATTTAAGCCGTGTGGGGTCAACGGAAACCAAGTCGCTCATTATGGGGTTGCTGGTGGTGAAATTAAATGAATACCGGATGACTTCCGGCAAAACCAATAGTCCGCTGACGCATATAACCGTGCTTGAAGAAGCGCATAATCTCCTCAAACGGACCTCAACGGAACAATCGGCGGAGAGTTCAAATATTCTCGGTAAATCAGTTGAATTATTGGCAAATTCCATCGCTGAAATGCGAACCTACGGCGAGGGATTCATTATAGCCGACCAATCGCCGGGTTTGCTCGATATGTCGGTTATCCGCAATACCAACACCAAAATAATTCTACGGTTGCCGGAACAAAGCGACCGCGAACTGGTTGGACTTGCCGCCAATCTTGATGACGAACAAATAAAGGAATTGGCAAAACTTGAACGCGGAGTGGCGGCGATTTATCAGAACGATTGGGTTGAGCCGGTTTTGGTGCAAGTGAACAAATGTAGCGTCGCGGAAAAACCATACGTAGGAACAATTGACGGCGCCGCGACCGATGCGCCGAGGATAAGAAAACAACTTGTATTCTTGCTTATTCAAGGCAGAATCGGGGAACGATTGGACTTTGATGTTAATGAAATCGAGCGCAACTTAGATGCGCTTGCCCTATCGTTGCGCAACCGGGAATTTGTCGAGGAGCAAATTGCCGAGTTCAGGGATGGCGGTAAATTATCTATATGGAATGCCGATAACTTCCAAAAACTTTCGCGGCACGTAACCGATTTATTGGGTGTTCGACCGCAACAAATGGATAACAGTGTTTTAACTGCTACTGATAACGCAAAACTTACCGCGGAACTCGCGAAAATGGCGCGGCAGATTGTTGCAAACGCTTCCGAAGAAATTATTTTGACCCTAAGCCAATGCTTGATGAAGTATTTTAGTAGCGGGCAGGACGAAGCGGAAACCCGTGAACGGGTTTATAAGCAATGGGTTGATTCCATAAAAGAAAAAGGGGCTACGCTATGAATATACCATTAAAAGAAACTACGGAAATCACCGCTAATCGATTAGCGGACTCCCCTTTGGGGAAGTTGTCGGCGGGAAAAGCATTTGACCAGCCGATGATTGAGTATGATAAACCGTTGGGTTTGATCAACGAGAATATCAATAACTGCCCCCTTGAAGGCAATAACGGACGGTGGGACGGTGAACGCGGAAATGGCGACTGGCATCCAGACCGCGACTACGTCCCCGGCAAAGCCAATCCCGAAGGCAAAACGTGGGGCAAGATACTCGGCAAACACGGAACTGACCACATATCGTTCAAGGATGGAAAGCCGGATTTCAGCGAAATCTGTAAAGGCACAGTTAAAATTGATGGTTTCTCCGATGTCCGAACCGACAACTTTGATAAAGCGGACGCCGAATTGGCAAGGCAAAGCGGACGGACGCCGGAAGACGTAGCCGGCTGGCGAAAGGAAAACGGATATACTTGGCACGAATGTAATGACATGAAAACCATGCAGGCAGTGCCGAGCGAAATTCATAATAACATATCGCACCGAGGCGGCATTTCGGAAGTCAAGAAAGGAAATGGTGAACAATAATGAATAACTCAGTTTTTGGCGAACTCACGTTCAATACCGGGTGGAAAACCGAAGCCGAAATTTCTTTGTTCGGCAACAATTACGTTGTTACCGTCAAGGCGAAAGCATATTTTGAAAAAGACGGCATAACCGCTGAACAAGAAAGCGCGTTTAGTGATTTCAATGACTATAAAAACTCGCGATTACAGACGGTCGAAAAACTGTTGAACGGGTTGGCGAGCGGAAATGCGGCAGAGCGTTTCACGCCTCGAACATTGTTGTTCCAACGTAACGGCGGATATGCCTTGCTCCTTGACGATAAAAACGATGAAGACGATGGGATTGCGGTGTGCCTTGCGCCGAAAGCCGAAGTATTGTCGCAGGACGAGTATCTGTAATACACCGTAAAGCCGACCAGAAGCGCGAGACGCAATTCGCCGCCATCACCAACGGCATAATCGTCCACCAATGGACGATTACGTTATTCGTTGCAACAAGTCGTCGGCGCTCCATTCCATTTTGGAGAACGCGAACCACCGTTTGCCCAAGTCCTTCAACGACGCGCCGAGGTGATAAACGGCGTGGTCGATGAGCAGAAAACGGTCGTGGGATTTTTTGAACAGGCGCAATTCAATCGACGGATATTGCTCGCGGTGTTTGTCCAAATCCTTCTGCAATTGCGCCGAAATTTTAGCGGTGTAAATCGTCGCGGCGACGCCGGCGGCGCGTTTGGCGAAAAGCAAAAGAACGTTCTCGTCTATGTAATTGTCGATTAAAACCAACGATTTTTTGGCGGATTTAATCAAATCGGCGGCGAACACGTAAGCGTCAAAAATCTGCCCGTCGTAAAAAATCCCCTCCACCGGCGGCAAGGCGGTTTTCACGAAGAAATCAATTTTGTTTTCGGTCGCCGCGACCCGTTGTTCAAGGCGCTCAAACCGCTGATGAACGGCGTATCCTTTCAGCAAATACTCTTTGAGGACGCGGTTCGCCCATTGGCGAAATTGTGTGCCTTGTTTCGATTTAACTCGATAGCCGACGGAAATAATCACATCGAGATTGTAGTAATCGACCTGATAATTTTTCCCGTCGGCGGCAGTTGTCAATAATTCCTTGACAACTGAAGCCCGGTTAAGTTCGCCCTCTTTGAAAATATGGTTGATATGCAAACTGACGTTTTGTTTCGTTGTTTGAAAGAGTTCAGTCATTTGCGCCTGCGTCAGCCATACGGTCTCGCTTTCGAGGCGGACTTCTAACGAGACGGCGCCATCGGGTTGATAGAGGACGATTTCATTGGCGGGGGAAATGGCGGTCATTTTATTTTCTCCGTTACTATTTTGTGGAATTATTGCCAATCATTGATGTGCCAATTGAAAATGTAGAACGCGCAGAAAGTAATGAGAACCTCCATGATGACGCCGACGACGAGCATTGCCTCCGGCGAAATGCTACCGCGCCGCGAATACAAAATGTGGAGCGCTTGGATCTGTCTTAGATAGAGCGGTTTCACTTAATTTGTTGCAGGAAACGCAAGTGGTTACAGGGAAAAACACAACTGTGTTGACTTTGTTACAATTGCCTGCGCTTGCCTGCAATAAATTAAATTGAAACGCTCTAATTGACAATTTTTGATGATTAGTGAATATGCTTTTCGTTCGTGAAAATACGGCATTCGCGCCTGACGGCGGCGCCGACAAAAAAGTTACTCGATTTTTCATCGCCGGAGCCACCGCCGGAACGACGACAACTTATCGTGAACACGACCTAAAAACTACGAGCCGCTCGCTTTAACTTGCCGGCACGCGACGCAATGTTCGTCCGCGACCGCCCGCAAATCCGGTTCAATTTGCCGACATTCCGGCGTCGCCCATTCACAGCGCGGCGCGAATTTGCACCCCGGCGGCAACGCAAACGGGCTCGGCACCGTGCCGGCGAGGTTGTAGAGCCGCTCCCGCGCCCCGCGCATTTTCGGCACGCATTTCAACAACGCGCGGGTGTAGGGATGTCGCGGCGCGGCGAAAATTTTTGCCGCCGGCGCGGACTCGACAATCCGTCCGGCATACATCACGCACACGCGGTCGGCGAGTTCGGCAATCACGCCGAGGTCGTGCGTGATAAACAACATTCCCATTTTTTGCGTCGCGCGAATTTCCCGCAACAACGCTAAAATTTGCGCCTGCACCGTAACGTCGAGCGCCGTCGTCGGCTCGTCGGCGAGCAATAGCGACGGGCGGCAAATCAGCGCCATCGCAATCATCACGCGCTGTTTCATGCCGCCGGACAATTCGTGCGGATAACAATTGACGATATTTTTGGCGTTCGGGATATGGACTTCGTCGAGCGCGGCGAGCGCGCGGGAGGCGTCATCGTCGGCATTATGCGCGAGATACGCTTCGCGCACCTGGTCGCCGATGGTATAAACCGGATTGAGCGAAGTCATCGGCTCCTGAAAAATCATCGCCATTTCGCGCCCGCGAATGGCGCGGCGTTGGCGGTTGTTCAGCGCGAGCAGGTCTTTGCCGTTCAGCGTCAACTCGGCGGCGGCAATCCGCGCCGGCGGCGTTTCGAGCAAGCCCATTATCGCCAAACTGACCACGCTTTTGCCGCAACCGCTTTCGCCGACCAGCCCGACGACCTCCCGCGGCGCAATCGTGAGCGACACGCCGCGCGCGACGTGCGCGACGCGCCCTTCGACGGCGAAATCAATGACGAGGTCTTCGAGTTTGAGCAGGGACATAGTTTGTTTAGAGTTTAGAGTTTAGAGTTGAGATAGTGGAGTTTTTATCTTAAAAATGCGCGAAGCGCAACCTCTGCTCAACTCTAAACTCTCAACTCTAATCTTCTTCCGCCTCGCCGGTAAATTCGCCTTCGTCGCCGCCGCCCGCGTCAACGTCCGCGTCGTCCGCCGGAAATTCGTCGAGGCGGAAATATTTTTCGATAATCCGCCGGACGATGGACGCGCAACTCGTGCCGCCGTGATTGCCCAGCGGCACCAACACCGCGACGATAATTTCCGGCTCCGCCGCCGGCGCCGCCGCGACGAACCACGCATGCGTGTCCGGCTTTTTGCCCTGCGCCGAACCGGTTTTTCCCAAATAGGCAAAACCCGGAATATGCCCGTCCCGCCACGCCGTCCCGCGCGGATAATCCGCGCCCTGCACCGCTTCCCACATTCCTTCCCGCACCGCCGCGAGCGCCGCCGGCGACAAGTTGACGGTCGCCGCCGCCGTTAAATCCGCGCGGCGCGGGTCATAGCGCAAATGCGGTCGCACCTTTTTGCCGCCGTTGACCAGCATTGCGTAAGCCGTCGCCATTTGCAACGGCGTGGCGTCGATTTTTCCTTGTCCGCAGGCGATATGCCACGTTTCGCCGAGCGACCAATTTTTGCCGGTGAACGCCGCCGGCGCGAGATAACCCGGCGCTTCGTTGGGCAGGTCGATGCCGGTCAATTTGCCGATGCCGAATTCCGCGAGCGTCGCCGCGAGTCCGCGAATACCGAGCGCGCCGCCGGCGTGATAGAAAAAAATGTTGCACGACACGCGCAACGCTTTCGCGACGCCGATGAAACCGTGGTGGACGCGGTTCATACAAACGTAACGCCGGTTGCCGAGATACTCGACGCCCTCGCAGTCGAACTCGGTGTCCGGCGTGATTTTTCCGGCGGACAACGCACCGAACGCGACGAGAGGTTTCAGCGACGAGCCGGGCGGATAATTTTCGCTGATGACCTGATTGCGCAACGGATTGCCGGCGGCGGCGAGGAGTTTTTCGTAATCCTGCCGCACCGCGTTCGGGTCAAATTCCGGCAAACTGACGAGCGCGCGCACGGCGCCGGTATGCGCGTCCATCACCACCACGGCGGCGGAAAATTCGGTCAAATTATGTTTCGCCAGCGTCGCGCGATGTTCCGGCTGTTTGGCGAGTTTGCGCAATTCCTCGACCGTCAAATCGCGGACGGCGCGTTGAAAATCGGCGTCAATCGTCAGCGTGAGGTCGGCGCCGTTTTTCGCCGGCGCCGGACTGCCGACTTCGATAAACGTCCGCCAACCGCGCGGAACTTTCGTCAGGGTCTCCAAGCGCCACTGATGCTCGCCGCGCAATTCTTGGTTATACCACTGCTCGACGCCCGCCCGCCCGACCATCGGATTGAGCAAATTGCCCCACGTTTTTTGCGTTTCGCCGTTACGCGGAATTTCGCGCAACGCCATAATTTCGGCTTCGTCGCCGGCGGGATTAAGCGCGAAAAACACGCCGCCGTCGGCGTTTTTACTCGTCAGCGCCCCCGTTCCGGCGACCGGCTCGCCGTCCGCCCAGTAGCCGCGCAAGGTCTTATATTCGTCGGCGGAAAGCGCGTTGACGTAGCCGGTAATATGCCCGAATAAACCGCCGTAATAATAAACGCGGCTCGACGAGGCGCGGAGTTCCCAGCCCGCCATTTCCGCAGACGTGTAAGGATTGGCTTGCGCTTGCGTCAGCGCCAGCGCCGCCGATAGCGGCATTTCCATTACGCGCCGCGCCTCCGCCGGGTCGTCGTCTTTCACGCCGTTTTTCACGCCGTTTTTCAACAACGCCGTCAGCACGGCTTCGGCGACGCGCGCGCGTGTGGTCAACACCGGCTCGTTGGGGCGGCGGAAAAAATCAATAAAACGATTCAGCGACGGCAAATTGGCAATCGCGCCAATCGCGGCGGATTGGTCTAAATCATTTTCCGGCGGCGAAAAGTCGGGGAGAGCGAGTTTGTCGGGACGGAGCCACAATTCAAAACGCGGGCGGTCTTCGGCGAGCGCGCGTCCGCGGCGGTCCAAAATCCGCCCGCGCGCCGGCGCGACTTGTTGTAGCCGGTGCGTGCGTTTTTTGCCCATTTCACGGTAATGCTCGGCTTGAATGACTTGCAGTTGATACAACCGCAGTCCCAGCAAACCGCAACCCAACGTGAAAGCAATCGCCAACCAAACGGTGCGCCAGTAAAACATCGGAGTTTTCAGATTTGAGAGTTTAGAGTTGAGAGTTGGGAGTTGAGAAGAAAGCGGAGTTTTATTTTCAAGATGCGCGAAGCGCAATCACCTTCTCAACTCTAAACTCTCAACTCTAAACTCTGCTTTACGGGTGCATTCCGACGCGATTTAGCCCCAAGTCCTCCGGGTAGCCGCACATCACGTTGATATTTTGCAACGCGCTTCCCGCCTGTCCTTTGACCAGATTGTCGATGTGGCTGATGACGCGGAACACGCCGGCGCGCTCGTCCGGCGCGACCGTGATTAAACAGCGGTTACTGCCGCGCACGTCGATGGTCCCCGCCGCCGTGTCTTGCACGCGGACAAATTTTTCATCGGCGTAAAAATCGCGGTAAGCATCGAGCGCCTGCGCCGCCGTTACGCCCGCCGTCAGCCGCCCGTAAAGGCAACTCATAATCCCGCGGCACATCGGCACGACTTGCGGCGTGAACGTGATTTTAATTTCCCGCGCCGCAAGCGACGACAATTCGCGTTCGATTTCCATTACGTGTTGGTGTCCGCTCAACCGGTAAGCGTTGATGTTTTCGTAGCGCTCCGGGTAATGGTGCGTCGCGGCGGGCTTTTTGCCGGCGCCGGAAACGCCGCTTTTGCAGTCGCAAATAATGCCATCCGGCGCGAGCAAACCGCGCTTGACGGCGGGCGCCAAGCCCAAAATACAACTCATCGCGAAACAGCCCGGATTACCGACCAAATCCGCCCGCCCAATCGCGGCGCGGTGCAACTCGGTCAAACCGTAAACGCTACGCGGCAACAATTCCGGCGCGTGATGACGCGGGTCTTTGCCGAGCCGCTCGGCGTATTCGGCGAAAATTTTCGCGTCGTTAAATCGGAAGTCGCCGGAGTAGTCGAGGACTTTTCGCCCGCGGGCGATTTCCGCCGCCGCCGCTTTTTGTCCCACGCCGTCGGGCGTGGCGAACACCGTGATTTCGGCGTCGCAATTTTGCGCTTCCGGCGATTCCGGCGTCCAAATCGGCAGGTCGCAATAGCCGCGCAAATAAGTCCAAACGTCGGAAATTTTTTTACCGGCGTCCTGCGTGGCGACGACCGCGCCGATTTGCAATTCGGGATGCCCCAGCGCCAATTCCAATAAACCCAAACCCCCGTAGCCGGTCGCGCCGACCAATTTGATTTTTTTCATCACGAAACCTTTCGTTTTTTTTCACCGCCGCAACGAGGCGAGAGAATGTTTTGATAAATCATTCCGCTGGCAATCGGCGGATTTTTCGCCGATTGACGGGGTGGTTTGTTCTATTCAATTGCCACGCGTGCCACGCGCTTTAGCGCGTGGTCAGCGGCTCTCTAAAAATGGGCTTTAGCCCAAACAAAAATTCGGCTAAAGCCGGTGGAATTTAGACCGCATTTTTTATTTTGGGCTAAAGCCCATTTCTTTTTTGCCCGCTCACCACGCCTTAAAAGGCGTGGCAATTGAATAGAGCAACCACTATCCGGCGACTGTCGGAGATTATCGAATAATTCAAATGCGGAAAATAATAAATCCGCCCGCCCGTCCCGCGAGGGGTGAAATAAAAATTCCCGCTCCGTCGCGCCGCGCTTATTTCCTACGAAAGTTGCGCGGCGCGGACGGCAATCCGTCGATAAAGTATCGTCGTAACGGTTCCGGCGGCGGTTCTGATTTTTGGCAAGGGAGATGCTTATGGAAAGCGGTATGGGGGAAATGGACATTATGTCGGGACCGAGTTATTTTCGGACGACGGCGTGGAGCGTGGTAACCGGCGCGCAAGGCAGTATGGACGCCGAGAATCGCGACGAATGTTTGGCGCGTCTCTGCTCGACTTATTGGAAGCCGGTGTATCAGTATTTGCGGCGGCGCGGCTTGTCGCACGAGGACGCGCGGGATATGGCGCAGGAGTATTTCGCGACGTTTTTGGAGAAAAATTTCGTCGCCAGCGCCAATCGCGAGCGCGGGCGTTTTCGGACTTTCGTGCTGGTAACCTTGCACCGCTTCTACACCAAGCAGATGGCGAGCAAGCGGCGGCGGGATTATTACAATTTGTCGGTGCCGGTCGATGTGTATGAAGACCGTTTTGTCAAGGAGTTGGCGATACAGGAAACGGCGGAAGACGAATTTAACCGCCGCTGGGCAATGTCGCTGATTGAGACGACGTTGGAAAAAATGAAACAGGAATGTAGCCGCGGCAAAAAGAAACTGTATTACGACGTGCTGATGATGCATATGGACGGTAACAGCGAGCGTCCGACGCGCTACAAAGAAGTGGCGAAAAATTTAGGACTGTGCCATTCCGACGTAACCAATTACTTGTTTCGCGGACGCAACATTTTTCAAAAATTATTGCGCGACGAAATCCGCCAGTCGGTCGTTGACGAAGAAGCGGTCAACGAAGAAATCGAAGCGCTGAAAGAGTATCTGCGGGATTAAAGTAATCCGCTTTATTCAATTGCCACGCCTTTTAAGGCGTGGTTGGCGATAAGAGGATAGTGGCTTTAGCCGAAATCTTTGGGCTAAAGCCCGTTCGTTTTTTCGCCATTTTATCCGCCGTTAAAACGGCGGGCGATTGAATTTTGTGGCGGCTTTGCCGCCCGGCAATCGGCGGCGATAAATCACCGCCGAAAACTGCTCACTGCCCACTGCCTACTGCCCACTGCCCACCGCTCACTCCCCCGCCCTGCCCCGCGCATTTTGCATTGCCCTGCTCCTTCGCTACAATCCTGCCCCTTTATTTTCGCCCGCCGAAATTCCCCCGAAAAAAAATAAAGGAGTCCAACCTTGAAAGGCAATTTTTTCACGCGAATGTTATTGATGCTCGCCATCTTTATGACGGCGATGTATTTTATGAATATGATTACGCCGCCGCCGCCCGCCGCGACCGACCAAACGGCAACGCCGCCGCATCCGATAAACGCGCCCGCCACGCCGCCGGCGCAATCCGCATCCGCCAACGCCGCCCTTCCTGCCGCCGCGACGACGGTTTATGACCATATAGTCGTCCGCCGCGACCAATTTGTCGCCACGTTCACCACCCGCGGCGGGGCGCTGAAAAATTATCAATTAACCCAATTCTTCGACCGCCCCGCGAACGAAGAGCGCGAGCCGCTGACGCTAATCGCCGAAATGGCGCCGGAGGCGACGAGTTTGAAATTAACCCGCGCCGTGTTGCCGCCGGTCAACGGCGTCGGCGCGGTGTTGGAATTCGGCAACGACAATTGGCAACTCGTCGCCGCGCCCAAGGACTGCGGCGTTGCCGGCATCGAGGCGACCGACGAGCAGTTGATTTTTGCCGCCGCGCGCGGCGATTTGCGCGTTCGGCATATTTACGATTTTTCGCCGGTCGTCGCCGACGGAAAAAACAATTTCGGTTTTCGCCATTGGTTCGTTTTTGAAAATCTCGGCGACGCGCCGTTTCGCGTCAATTCGTTGGAAATCACCGGCGCGGCGGGCATCGTCCCCGACGACCGCGACCGCAATTTCGGCTTGCTCAAAGCGGTCAGCGGCTATTACACCGGCAAGAACTCCGTCAGCCGCGAAGAAGACGACAACAACGAGTTCGCGAGCAAAGCGGAACTTGCGCACAACCAGCCCCGCACGGCGTGGAGCGGCTTCACCAACCGGTTTTTCGCGTCGCTCTTGTTGGTCGCGCCGGCGCAAGCCGAACACACCTTGGCGGCGAAATTCACCCGTCTCAACGTCGCCGAAGAATTTTTAGCCGCGCATCCGCGGTGGCAGGATTTATTCCGCGACCATCCGCAACAAGGTCGCGCGGCGTTGGTCGTCGCCGGTTTTTCGTTGCCGCCGCAGGCGGCGACGAAGCGCGAATTTCTTTATTACGGCGGACCGCTCGACGATGAAATCGCGGCGAAATTTTCGCCGGCGATTGACGACATCGCGACCTTTTCGTGGGCGTTTCTCAAACCGATTAGCAATTTGCTGTTGTTCGTTTTGGAATACATCGCGGTCGTAACGCGCAACTACGGCTGGGCGATTGTGTTGTTGACGGTGGCGGTGAAAGCGGCGTTGCATCCGCTGACGCGCAAGAGTATGAAGGCGCAAAAAGGAATGCAAAAAATCCAGCCCCTGCTGAAAGAAATCAAAGAGAAATACAAAAATAATCCGCAAAAGCAACAACAGGAAACGGTGCGGATTTTCAAGGAAAACGGCGTCAATCCGGTCGGCGGCTGTTTGCCGATTTTGTTGCAAATGCCCATTTTTTTCGCGTTATACGGCGTGTTCGCCCGCTGTTTCGCCGTGCGGCAGGAGGCGTTTATTCCGGGTTGGATTGACGACCTCTCGCACCCCGACACGCTCTATACCGTTCATAACGTCCCGATTCTCGGCGCGCTGAATCTCAATCCGTTGCCGCTACTCTATTTGGCGTTGCAGTTTGTTCATATGTCGATGATGCCGAAAAGCGCCGACCCGCAAATGCAGTCGCAACAGCGGATAATGAAACTGATGCCCATCGTGTTCGTGTTCATTTTTTACAATATGCCGTCGGGTCTGGTGCTGTATTTCGCGGTGCAGAGTTTGCTGACGATTGTCGAGTATTTAATGATGAAAGTTACCAAAGAAGACGAGCCGGCGATTACCGACGGCGGCGTCAAAGTCGTCGATGCGAAAATCGTGCCGGCGGGCAAAGGATTTAAGCGGGGGAAATGAGAGTTTAGAGTTTAGAGTTGAGAGTTTAGGGCGGAAAAGTGGGATTTTGAGAGAAAAGTAGGGCGGGGACAAATTAAATCCCCGCGTCTATCTTGTCGAAAAGCGTTTCGCGCGATACAATCCCGCGCCGGAGAAAACGATGACCAGCCCTGAAAAATCCGAGCGCGAAACGCTACAACTTTTTGATTTGCTGTTCAAAATGTTGCTCACCGAGACGAGTCATCCGGCGGTGGTGCATTTTATCAACGGACTGTTCGATAAAAATTATCCGCCCGATAGCGAAGTCGTGTTCGCCAATACCGAGAGCGTGGCGGCGCCGGCGGAAAAATTGGAAAAAATTCAATCCGACTTGATTTTGCTTATCGACGGCGACGCTTTTTTGCTTGAAG
Organism: Planctomycetota bacterium; assembly: GCA_031261425.1. Classification (GTDB taxonomy): domain Bacteria; phylum Planctomycetota; class SZUA-567; order SZUA-567; family SZUA-567; genus MS499-59. Next base: position 18,078 of record JAISJR010000100.1, on the reverse strand, counting down.
CGCAAATCGGCGACGACGAAAATATCGCGTTGCGCGTGTTTCAATACGGCTTCGCTTACGCGCGGCGGCATCGGCAAATTTCCGACGACGACGGCACGATTACGCTGACGATGCCCGAAGCGAAAATTTTGTATTGGGAAACGTCGCGTAAAACGCCGGATAAAGTAACGCTGGATTTGGCGTTTCCCGACGGCGTTCACCACCGCTACGCCGTCGAAACGGTCAAAATGCTTGACCAAAGTATGGAAGCGCTCGAACGGCGCAAACTACTTTTGCTCCTGCCGTTTTGTGTGTTGAAATTCCGCAAAGAAGTGAAGAAAAATTCCGCCGACGCCGAGAAACGGCGTCAATTAGCGGGAGAAATGCAAACGCTGTTGCGCCGGTTGGAAGGGTTGGTTGACCGCGGTTGCGTCGCGGACCGATTAAGCCCCGGCGACGCGATAACGATAATGGACGGCATCAACAGGATGCTCGACGAAATTTATCACCCCTATCCCGAATTCAAGGAGACCACGATGGAACTGCAAGAACGATTGATACCGCGGTGGAAAGAGTATTACGCTCGCGGTCAACAGGAAGGTCGGCAGGAAGGTCGGCAGGAAGGTCGGCAGGAAGGTCGGCAGGAAGGTCGGCAGGAAGGCGAACTGAAAGGCGAATTGAAAGAGCGTAGGCAGATTCTGGAACTGCTGAATCATAATTGCACGATTGAGCGGCTGAAAGAAATTCTTATGCAGAAAACCACGCCGGACGTAGCCGTCTTACGGTGAACTATCTTGTCGTCGCGCCACGCGCGCGAGCGGCGGTGAAAATTTTAAGGAAAAGCGAAGCCCGCCGGCGATTGCCGACGGCGGCGTCAAAGTCGTCGATGCGAAAATCGTGCCGGCGGGCAAAGGATTTAAGCGGGGGAAATGAGAGTTTAGAGTTGAGAGTTAAGAGTTGAAATTGCGCGAAGCGAATTGCCGCTTCGCGCAATTTTAATTTTCAACGTTAAACGCTATAAGAATTAAGGGGCTTAAAAATCTTTAAGCCCCCTTAAAATTCTTAAAAATCTATTCCGGGTCAAAATAGTGGTTATCGACGACCGCGCCGCCGCTGGGGGAACCGTCGGGATTGGGTCGATTTTTGCGATAGATGAATTGTAGGAATTTCTTGCCGACGACGGTTTGTTTGGCGGTATTTATCAAACCCGCCATCACGATAACGCGATAAAAATTGTCGGTTTGACCGCTGAAAAAGACGGGCTGGGCGAGGTCGCCGTTTTCGCGCAAAACCGCTAAACTGGCGGCGTTGACGCTACCGCCGGGGACGAGATAGTTAAGTTTAACGGGGATAACTTCGCCGTTGCGGTCGAGCGGGTGCGCGCCGAACAAATTTAAGACGACCCGTTCAATCGCGGCGTTTTTGATGGCTTGCGGATTGACTTCCAAATACATCGGATAGACCGACCCAATCGCCGGTTGCCAGCGATGTATGTGAGAACGGCGCATCACAAACCGACCGGCATACGCCAACGCCGCCTTATTTAACGTCGTCGGTTGCCAAACGCCGTCGGCATCGGCATACGCCAATGGCGCGTCGTTCAACACAGAATCCTTGTTAGTTGGAAGCGCAAGCGGTCCGATAAAGACCAAATCGCCGGCGTCGGTGACTTTGAGGTAGTGATACGCTTTTTCGCCCCAGAGATGGTTGCCGTAGATAGGCGCTCCGACAGTTACGCAGTCCGTAGTGGCGTCATCGCAATCTGCAACTTCCGGCGTCATAATCATTCGTTTGCCGGGCTGATTGCCGTCAAAAACAAACGTCTTCAAGTCCTCGCCGCCTTTTTCCGGTCCTGCGGGAATCTGCACCCAACGTCCCCAATTCCACCGCCACTGCGAGATTTTTTTTGTCGCGTCGTTGCGATACAGCGTGCCGTTTTTTGACGGGTCGGTTTTATAGGGCGAAGCGCTGCCATAACCGAATACGGTGTCGATAGTAGTATAGCCCGGCGCGTCGTGTCCAGACGCCGTGTTGGAACCGCGGTCGTCCCAGCGTCCGGTGCCGGTTTGATACGGCGGCGCGGTCAACGTGCGCACGTCGGCGGGGGCGCGGCTACTGTAATTTCCGGCGCTCGCGCCTCCCGCATCGCAATAGATTACCGGTCCGCTACGGTAATTGTTGCTAAAACTCAAACTGTATGACCAAGTAGAACCGAACCATGACGCGCGTAGAGCGTAGTCCGGCGCCATCGCGTTGCCGGTGCTATACCATACCGGCTCGGCAAATCCTATCGCCGACGTAGTGTTTCCTCCTGCCGACTCACTGTCATACCCCTGCACGTTGGAACCGGTTCCGTCCGAGACGCCACGCCAAAGATCGTAAGGATGCGCGCTCGCGTAAGGGAGTCCCTTCTGAAAATAACTGTCTTGGAACGCGCTTTCTCTGGCGTAGGAAATCGTGTTGTAAAAACCGAAATTCGCGCCGCCAATCAAATTCATCGGCGAGCCGTCCCAGTCGAGAGCGACATTATCGACGACGAAATCGCGCCAGTCGCCGCTGGTGCATTCGCCACCGTTGTCGCAATGTCCGCCACTCTGACTATTTGATACATAGGTTATGCCGGAGTCCATAAACGTTTCAATGTAGCGGTCGGCGGTGAAACCGGAGCCGCTCGTCAACAGCGCAAACGACGGCGCGTGTATCTCTGACCGTGCGGGATTATCCACGTCCGCCCCGTCCACCTTGTTTCTCATCACCTTGTCCCACTCCGGCGCGGAATTGGTCGTCCAAAGCACCGGTTGATAATCGCCGGCGCCGCTCGGATTCCGCGCCCAAATCGTCGTGCCTTCAAACGGATTCCGCGCCAAGACCGTGCGACTGACCGGCGCGCCGATTTCATAGCCGACTTGCGGGTCGGCGTAAATTGCGGCAATAATCGCGGCGATGGGGTCGGCGTCGCCTTTGTGTTCATTGATGATTTCGACAATCCGCGCCAATTCGCCGTGCGCGCGCAAGGTATTGCCGTAAATCCCCAACCGTCCGGCGTAAAACGGATTGTCCGGGTTATCCGCGTTGTAATCCGCCGAAACGGACGGACGGACATAAGTGCCGGTGCCGGCAAAAGTTCCCGTGCGCGGGTCGATGTAGTTGACGCTGAACGGACTGGCGCCGTTCGCCACGTAACTGTTGGAGGTGTTCGGCGCAAACGCCAGCAAATCCAAATTTGTGGTGTCGCGCCAGCCGCTCCAGCCCACCGCGTTGACCGGACCTTCCAGACAGGTAATCACGCCGTCATACTTCAAGGGAAAACTGTGATAATTACCGTTGCCCGCCGTAACAATCTGCGTCATATCCGGCGCGGTGTAGCCATAAGGCGTGATAATCAATTCGGGGGAAAACGTTCCGCCGCTATTTTCATAAAGCAACCGCTGGTCGAAAACATAAGCGCCGCCGGTGATGGACGCATAGTCAATCCGGTAAATCGCGCCGCCTTCGTATTGTGAATGGGCTTGCGCCGCCATCCGTTTTTCTGCCGTTGGGCTGTTGAACATCTGCCAGCCGACAAGCGCCGTAATCAACCATTCCGGCGTTTGCGCGTTTAGCGTGAATTTGATGGGACGGCGTTCGCTCTCTTGGGCAACCGTCGCGCTTAACGGCGTTCCGGCGCGGCTAAATTCCCCGAAATCCACGCCGTTTTGTTGGGCAAGCGCGGCGGTCAAATTACCGTTTTTGAGCGCGTCAATGATTGCTTGCGGATAATTGCCCTCGACGAAAGTCGCGCCGTAGTCGTTCTCGCCGAATAAAGTCGCCTTAATCGTCCGCCCGACTAACCGCGGGTCTTCATACGCCATCGTCCGATACGGTATCGAACCGGTAAAAACCGCGTATTCATCGGCGGGATTTCCTAATAGCGAAAAATTTACGCCGAGTTCGTTGAAAGTATTAAATTCATACCGGTTTTTTATCGCAGTGTTAGCGGTGTCGGTGAAATATTTGGCAATAATCGATGTGGGGTCGTCAATATCGCCAATAACGGCGTCATAATCAAGGTCAGCGGCGTCATTATTGAATCCTAATCTTTCCTCTTTGTATTTGGCGGCTCCGCCGCCGTAATTCATCACGACTTTGGGGAGGTCATAGGTTCTTTTGATGTTATTGTCGTTGACGATTGTTATTTGCGTAAAAATATGACTAATGCTTGTCCCAACGGCATTTCGGATTCCGACACTATCAGTATCGCTATTATTATTGACACCGCCGTAAAACTGTATATGGGTGGTGTTATCGCCGTCAATCTCATATAACTCCATTACTTTGGCAGTAGTATTTAATCCCGCGATTGCAAACGCTAAATCAACCGGTTGCCCCCCCCCCCCCGTAACTGCTGTCGCTCAAATGATAATTTTTCGGCAAAATAAAATCGTCCAGCGCAAATTCATTATGAGCGTTGTCGATGGCGGTCGTGCCGTTCCAATTATGGCGTTTATACGGATAAACCGCGTAGGTGTCGGTATAAACGTTCACCATATTTTGCGCCAGCGCGTTTTCGCCGTCGAATAAACCGGGGAAAGGATAAATCGGGTCGCGCGTGGTATCGCCGTCAATCTCGCGGTATTTCTTCACCATTTCGACCAAAAACGCCGAAGCCAGCGGCACCGCGTAGGCGCGGGTTTTCAGCGCGTAAATGCTCTGCTCCTCCGTCGTCGGATTCATTTTCCGGTCAAAATAATTGCCGGTGTCGCGGGTGTAAAAATCGGCGGCGGCGGGGCGGAAGCCGCTGATTAGGGAAGCGGGGTCGGCAAAGTCGCGCGGCGCGACAAAACCGTGGGCGCCGTCGAAGTCATACAAGTTTTTGCCGAGCGGCGGCTCGCTTAGCGCCGCGGCAAGGTCGCCGGCGTTTAGTTGATATATCGCGTCGGCTTTGACGCTTAGCAACGCCATTTGCAACATATCGGTCTGGCGATACGCCCGCGCCGTGTCGGTGTGCCGCCGCGCCGTGCCGAGCAACGCCGTCGCCACCATCACTAACGCCACCGCCAGCGCCACCGCGACAATGACGGCGACGCCCTGTTCTCTTTTGCGTGTTGTCATCGGAGTCCCTCCTGCTGATAAGACCAATAAGAAATTTAGGGTGAGTTAAGAAGTTTAAGAAAGGGAAAAGGCGCCGGAAATTGTAAAATTCTCCGCGCCGCTAAGCCAGCGGCAACGACGTGAGATTCGCGAGAAAACGGGAAAAAGTTACAAGCAAGGGGAAAATCGCGCGTAGCGCGCGTTACGCCGTCAACTCCATATCGCGCGGTCGGCGGTTAATCGCCGCCCGCTTTAGCGTGGCGTTGAAAAAAGAAAGGGCTTTAGCCCAAACAATTGTTGGGCTAAAGCCGTTAGACGACATTTTTTTTACTTTGGGCTAAAGCCCTTTATTTTTCTGCCCGCGCACCACGCCTTAAAAGGCGTGGCAACTGAATAGAGCGCCGCCGTCGTAATGCGTAATTTTTAATTGCTCTTTCTCTACTCAATCACTTCCGCCTTTTCAATCATAATCGGCGTTTGCGGGACATCTTGATGGACGCCGGCGTTGCCGGTGCGGACGAGCGCGATTTTATCGACGATTTCCATTCCCTTGACCACCTTGCCGAAGACGGCGTAACCGAAATCGCGCGCGCCGTGGTCTAAAAACGAATTGTCTTTCAGGTTGATGAAAAATTGCGAAGTCGCGCTGTTGACTTCGCCGGTGCGCGCCATCGCCAACGTGCCGCGCACATTCTGCAAACCGTTGTCGGCTTCGTTTTTGATGGGCGCTTTTTTGCCGTCTTTTTCGCGCAATTGCGCGTCCATCCCGCCGCCCTGAATCATAAAATTCGGAATGACGCGGTGAAAAATCGTACCGGCGTAAAAGCCGTCGCGCGCGTAGGCGAGGAAATTCGCCGTCGAAATCGGCGCTTCTTTCGGGAACAGTTCGATGACGATTTCGCCGACGTTGGTGGTAAGTTTGACTTGCGCCGGTTTCTCGCCGGCGGCGGCGGAAACGCTTTTTTTCTTCTTGTGTTTTGCCACGGCGGTCCTTTCCGAAGTTGCGTCCGCGCCGCAAGCGGCGAGCAAAAAAGCGGCGAGCGACACGAGGGTAAAACTCATAAATTTTTTCATGGGAAATTTTCCTAATAGTGGTCAAACGGCGACGCGCGTATTTCCTCGCGCCCAATCGCCCGCTTGTATCTGACGCAACAACGCGGCGGCGCACCGCGGGCAATAAGTCGGGCGCACGCTGTCGTCCAATTCCGCCGCGCGCGGCAAACGAAAATCGCCGCCGTCCCGCACCTGTTTGCATTGCCGGCATTGCACCATCGTCCGCCCGCCTCAAAACGCCCGCCGTAAAATTTAACTTCGACTTTTACGGCAGACCGGACGGCAAAAACGAGTCGAACTTCTTTCTTTCGGCGGAGGTTGGCGCCGACGGCGGATTTTTTTTGCCGTTGCTCTACAATTCGTAATTGTTCTTTCTTTCACGGCTAACGAACAGGTCTAATGCTCTTCACCTATCCCGACGAACTGCCGATAACGCAAGCGCGCGGCGAACTGGCGCGGCTCATTCGCGACCGGCAAGTCGTGATTGTCGCCGGCGCCACCGGTAGCGGCAAAACCACGCAAATTCCCAAAATTTGCCTCGAACTCGGACGCCGCGCGATTGCCTGCACCGAGCCGCGGCGCGTCGCCGCCGTCAGCGTCGCCGAGCGCGTCGCGAGCGAACTCGCCTCGCCGCTCGGCGCAGTCGTCGGCTATCAAATCCGCTTCGCCGAAAAAAGCGGTCCGCAAACGCAAATCAAATTTATGACCGACGGCGTGTTGCTCGCGCAAGCCCGCCGCGACCCGCTCTTGCGCGGCTACGACACCGTCATCATCGACGAAGCCCACGAGCGGACGCTCAACATCGACTTTCTGCTCGGCGGTTTGCGCCGCCTCGCCGACCGCCGCCGCGACCTGAAAATTATCGTCAGTTCCGCCACGCTCGCCGTCGAGCGCTTCAGCCAATTCTTCGCCGGCGCGCCGGTGTTGAATGTCGAGGGGCGGACGTTTCCCATCGAAATTTTTTACGCGCCGCCGTCGGAGCGCGACGAAGACGAGCCGGACGAAGAACACGAAATTTCGCATTTGGTCGGCGCGGCGGTAACGAAGTTATGGCGCGAGCGCGGCGCCGCCGACACGCTGATTTTTCTCGCCGGCGAGCAGGATATTCGCGAAACGTGCGCCCATCTTGAAAATATGCCGTTGCCGCCGCGCGAAATTCTGCCGCTTTACGGGCGGATGGCGTCCGAACAGCAACGGCAAATTTTTTACCCGCGCGACTTGCCGCGCCTCATCGTCGCCACCAACGTCGCCGAAACGTCGATTACCGTGCCGCGCGTCCGTTACGTCATCGACAGCGGGCTGGCGCGGCTCAAACGCTACAACCCGAAAGCGCAAATCGAAATGTTGCCGGTCGAGCGGGTGTCGCAAGCCGCCGCCGCGCAACGCGCCGGACGGTGCGGGCGCGTCGCGCCGGGCGTGTGCGTGCGCCTGTATTCGCTCGCCGATTTCGCCGACCGCGAAAAATTTACGCCGCCGGAAATTTTGCGCTCCTCGCTCGCCGGCGTCATTTTACAGATGCGCGAATTGCAACTCGGCGCCGTCGAGGATTTTCCGTTTCTCGACCCGCCGCCGCGCGCGCTGGTCAAAGCCGGTTACGCCGAATTGCAGGAAATCGGCGCGTTGGACGAACGGTTAAATATCACCGCCGCCGGTCGGCGACTCGCGGCGTTGCCGCTGTCCCCGCGTTATGGAAAAATTTTGCTGACGGCGGCGAATTACGGCGTCTTGCCGGACGCGCTGACGATTGTCGCCGCGCTGACCGTCGCCGACCCGCGCTTGCGTCCGCCCGACGGCAAGGACGCCGCGACCGCGAAACACCGCGCTTACGCCGACCAATTTTCCGATTTCCGCGCCTTTTTGCATTTGTGGAATCACGTCGAACGCGAGCGTGAAAAATTGAGCGGCAACCAATTTCACCATTTCTGCCGCGAACATTTTTTGAGTTGGCGGCGGCTGAAAGAATGGCGGGAAACGCGGGCGCAATTGGCGGAGATGAGCGGACAGTGGGCAGTCGGCAGTGAGCAGACCGCAGTGAGCAGTGGGCAGTCGGCAGTGGACAGAGAACGAGTGGGCAGTGGGCAGTCGGCAGTGGACAGCGATTCCAATCGTAAAAATACGGCAAAAAATGAGCGTCGGAGTTGTAATGAGCAAACTGCCCACTGCTCACTGTCCACTGCCCACTCGCCTACAGCCCGCTCTTCACTGCTCGACCCCAACTTACACCGCGCCCTGCTGTCCGGTTTGCTCGGTCGCGTCGGCTACTGGGACGAGGACGCGAAAATTTATCGCGGGGCGCGGGAGGCGCAATTTGTGCTTTTTCCGGGGTCGGGCGTGAAGGGCAAACCGGCGTGGGTGATGGCGGCGGAAATCGTCGAAACGTCGCGCGTCTTCGCGCGCACGGCGGCGGCAATCGAACCGGAATGGCTTGAACGCGAAGCGGCGCATTTGTTGAAATACAGTTACAGCGAGCCGTTTTTCGACGAAAAATTCGGCGTGGTGCGCGCGCACTGCAACGCCACGTTGTTCGGCTTGCCGGTGGTGCGCGGGCGCGTCGTCCATTACGGAACTATCGACGCGGCGGCGTCCCGCGCGGTCTTTATTCGCGAGGGTTTGGTCAACGAAAAATTGCGTTGCCGCTTGGACTTCCTCGACCGCAACCGGCGGCTCGTCGCGCAAGTGCGCGAGCGCGAGGAAAAATTGCGCCGCCGCGATTTGCTGATTTCCGCCGACGCGCTCGCGGCTTTTTTCGCCGAGCGCTTGCCGCCCGACATCAACACCGGCACGGCGTTGGAGCGTTGGATTGACGCCGAAAAAAAAGCCGGACGCGAGCCGTTGCTGTTGCGCGAAAGCGACATCGTGTTGCAGACGGCGACGGGTTTGAGCGAGGATTTATTTCCGCCGGTGTGGCGGCGCGGCGATTACCGCTTGGCGCTCTCCTATAAATTCGACCCCGGCGCGGCGGACGACGGCGTAACTTGCGCCGTTCCGGTCGCGGCGTTGGCGGGCTTGACGGCGGACGATTTCGCGTGGCTCGTGCCGGGGTTGCTCGGCGAAAAAGTCGCGCAACTGTTGCGCGGTCTGCCGCGCTCGTTACGCAAAGAATTTGCGCCGGTCGGCGACACGCTCGATAAAATTTTGCCGCAATTAAATGCGGCGGCGAAAGAACGCCCGAATTTTCTAATCGCGCTGGCGGAAATTTTGTGGCGAAAAACCGGCGTTAAAGTTACGGCGGACGATTTTCGCCCCGACGAATTATTGCCGTTTTTGCGGATGAATTTTCGCGTGTTGGACGGACGCGGCGCGGTTTTAAGTAGCGGGCGCGATTTGGCGGCGTTGCAAACCGCGTGCGCGACGCGGGCGAAAGTAACGTTTTTGCAAGCGCCGAAAAATGATTTCGAGCGAAGCGGCATTACCCAATGGGACTTCGCTTTTCCGGTCAGCGTGCCGCTGTCCGGCGGCGCGGTCGGTTATCCGACGTTGCGGGACTGCGGCGCGAGCGTTACGTTGTTGCTGTCCGACACGCCGGCGGCGGCGGCGCGCGCGACGCGCAAAGGATTGCGGCGTCTGCTGTATTTGGCGCTGGGGACGCAAGTCGAAAAAATTGCGAAATCGTTGAGTTTGTCGGCGACGGCGCGGCAATTTTTTTCCGCGCTCAAAGGGCAAAATTTACCGGAAAAAATTCTCGACGCGGCGGCGGACGGCTTGTTGACGGACGCGGAGCCGCGCACGGCGGCGGAATTCGCGCAATGGGTCGAAAAATTTCGCCGCGACTGGTATCCGGCGGCGCAAGCGTTGGCGCTCGCCGCGAGCGCGACGTTGGAGCAAGCGTCGCGTTTATACGGGCAAATTTTCGGCGCGGTCAAACCGGCGCGGCAGACCTCCTACGCCGACTTGCAACGCCATTTTTCGGCGTTAATCCATCCGCAATTTATCGGCGACGCGGGCGCGACGTATCTGCCGCGTCTGCCGCGTTATGTCGAAGGCGTGGCGTGGCGCTTGCAAAAATTGACGGCGAATTTGGCGCGGGACGAAGCCCGCGTCGCGACCATCGCGCCGTTTTGGGATTATTGCGTCCGCGAATTTGCGGCGCTCCGGCAGGAAGAGGCGGGGCGACCGGACGGCGGCGCGGCGCAACCGGCGCGGCGGGAAAAATTGCGGACGTTCCGCTGGCTGTTGGAGGACTTCCGCCTGACGCTGTTCGCGCAGGAACTCGGCGCGTTCACGAGCGTGTCGGAGAAAAAGTTGCGCGAGTTGATGGCGGATTGATTGGGACCGGTTTAACCGTTGATTTGAGAGAAAAAAATTGGGCGACCGGTCTGTCTCGTCGTCGCGCCGTCAACCGTTGTCGAAATTCTGCGCGGCGGGCATTTATTTTCCGCCGATAAACTTACAATTCACACATTTCAAGCCCAAGCGACATTTTTCCCGCATTTAGAAGGAGATGACCGATGAGATTTACGCATATTTTTGCCGTGTTAGGTTTGGCGGCGCTACTGGCTTTGGGGAGCGGCTGTTCGCGAAGTTTGCGCGAGGAAAATCAGGAATTGCGCAATTTGGCGACGCGCTATGAACAGGAAAATCAGCGGTTGATGGCGCAGTTGGCGGCGCTCCGCGCGAAACCGGACGGCGTCAATCCGGCGGAACTGGCGCGGCTCGAAGCCGAAATCAGTCAGCGCGACCAAAAACTCGTCGTCCTGCGCAACGCGCTCGGCGCGATGCAGGGACAAATGGCGCTGACCGAACAAATTGAGCGCAAATTGCAACAACTCGCGGACGAACTCGGCGGCGAACTGGTCGGCAACCGCCTGCTGTTGCCGGGCGATTATTTCTTCGCGTCGGGGCGCCACGACTTGATGCCCGACGGCAAATCGGCGCTGAAACGCTTCGCCGACATTTTGGGCAACGACCGGTTTATGCTGATGATTACCGGCTACACCGACGACGTGCCGATTAACCACGCCCGCAAAAACGGCATCCGCACCAATCGCCAATTGTCGCTGTTGCGCGCGCTCGCGGTGTTGGAAGAGTTGCACAAAAACGGCTATCCGAACGAGTTGATGTATCCGACCGGCTGGGGCGAATTGAAGCCCATCGCCGCCAACAACAACGCGAACGGGCGGCAACTTAACCGGCGCGTGGAAATTTACATCGACCCCGCCGGCAGTGATTTGCTGAACGCCGCCGCGATTACCAACGTCAACGCCGGCGGTTACGCGCCCGCGCCGGCGCAACCGGCTTACGGACAAGGTTACGGGGCGCAACCGGCGTATGCCCAGCCCTACGGACAAGGTTACGCGCAACCCGGTTACGCGACCGACGGTCCGGTGATTTACAACGACTAAACCGGCGCGACGAGCGCCGACATAACGAAAAAGCCGGAAAGTAATTTTCCGGCTTTTTCTGTGGCGCGCGGCGAGGCGCAAAAGGAGAAAACAATGGCGTATATCGGCGTCTTGGGGTTCGCGATTTTTCTACTCACGGCGTGGGCGTTGTCCGGCGGCAAACGGATTTTCAATTGGCGGCTGTTTGCCTGGACCATCGTTTTTGAGTTTGTTTTCGGTTGGTTCGTTTTTCGCTACTCCGCCGGACTGAATTTTTTCACCGCGGTCAACGCCTTTCTCGTCGGGATTATCGACGCGGCGATGGCGGGACCGCAATTCGTCTTCGGCTCGCTCGCCGACCCCGCCGCCAGCGCGGCTAACGGCGTCGGTTTTGTGCTGGTTTTTCAGGGTTTCGCGCAACTGTTCGTCATCGCCTCGCTCCTCGCCGCGTTGTATCACCTCGGCGTTTTGGGACGAATTCTGAAATTTTTCGCGGCGGTGTTTTCGCGGTTGACGCGCATCTCCGGCGCGGAAGCGTTAGCCGCCACCGCCAACGTTTTTGCCGGCAACGAAGGCATTTTGGCGATTCGCCCGTGCCTCGCCCAATTGACGAAATCGGAACTTTGCGTGTTGCTCGCGACGTGTATGGCGACGATTTCGGCGAATATGTTGGTCGTTTACGTCAACGTTTTGCGCCACGTTTTTCCCACGATTGGCGGACATTTCGTGTCGGCGTCGATTTTGTCGGTGCCGCTCGCGACGCTGATGGCGAAACTCGCGACGCCGGAAACCGCCCAGCCGGAAACGCTCGGCGTCAACGTCGAACCGTATTACAAGCGCGAAGATTCGCTCGTCGCGGCGGTGGTGAGCGGGGCGAACGACGGCTTCAAAGTCATCGTCGGCATCGTCGCGCTCCTCATCGCGGGTATCGGGATTTTGGCGATTCTCAACGCCGGCATCGCGTGGGGCGGCGGCGAACTCGGTCTCGGCGCGGATTGGTCGTTGCAGAAATTTATCGGCTATTTGTTTTATCCGTGCGCGTGGCTGATGGGCGTGCCGTGGCACGAAACGCCGACGGTGGCGCAACTGCTCGGCACGCGCGTGATTGCGACGGAAGTGCCGGCGTATGTCGAGTTGGCGGACTTGATGCGGAGCGGGCAACTTTCGCCGCGCTCGGCGGTGATTGCGGCTTACGCGCTCTGCGGCTACGCGCATATTCCGTCGATGGCGATTTACGTCGGCGCGCTGGCGGCGCTCACGCCGGAACGCAAAGCCGACATCGCGGCGGTGGCGTGGACGGCGTTGGTCGTCGCGACGCTCGCGTGTTTAGGCACCGGCGCGATTGCGGGACTGTTCTACCGCGGCGCGGCGATACTGTCGTGATTTGCCGCGCTTCTTCGCGATTACGGCATTGCCTCAATCGCCGCCGCCGCGTCGTCGCCGGTCATACCCGGACGCATTGCCACGGGTCGCGCCGGAAATTTGCGAAACCACGTCATCTGACTTTTCGCGAGTTGGCAAGTGCGGACGGTCAATTGCGCGACCGCGTCATCAAGCGAACTTTCGCCGGCAAAATACGGAAAAAATTCTTTGTAGCCGACGGCTTGGAGCGGCGTCCGCGCCAAGGTTTCGCGCCGGTCATACACCGCTCGCGCCTCGTCCAATAATCCCGCGTCCAACATTCGCCGAACGCGCGTCGCGATGCGCTCGCGCAAAACCGGACGCTCCCAATTGAGCAAAAACACTTTCGCGTCCGCCCACGCGATTCCGCTCTCGCGACTTTCTCCGCCCGCCGTCGCCGGCGAATGAAAACCCGCCCATTGCGTTTGCCGCTCGCTGAACGGGCGTCCGGTGAGCGTGATGACTTCGAGCGCGCGCGTCAGGCGGCGCGCGTCGCGCGGGTGAATTTTCGCCGCCGCCGCCGCGTCGAGTTGCCGCAGTCGCGCGTGCAACGCCGCCGCGCCGTGCCGCTCGCCCCACGCGGTCAATTCCGCCCGCACCGCCGCGTCCGCCGCCGGCGCGGCGCACAAACCGTCGAATAAACCCTTGTAATACAGCGCCGTGCCGCCGGCGAAAATCGCCTGTTTGCCGGCGCGTTCAATTGCCGCCAGCGCCGCCGCCGCTTCTTTAACGTAATCGGCGACGGAAAAATTTTGTTCCGGCGAGGCGAGGTCAAGGCAGTGATGCGGAATTTCCGCGCGGCGCGCGGCGGTCGGTTTGGCGGTGCCGATATTTAAGCCGCGATAAATTTTCATCGAATCGACGACAATGATTTCCGCGCGGGCGCGACACCGGCGGGCTAACGCGAAAGCGGCGTCTTCTTTGCCGGACGCCGTCGGTCCAAGAATGACGAGGGGAGGCATATTCGAGAGTTTAGAGTTTAGAGTTGAGAAAAAGGGAAAAGGTAAAAGGGAAGAGGGAAAAGACAGAATAGCCGCTTTTCCCTTTTCCCTTCTCCCTTTTCCCTCTGAACTCTCAACTCTGGGGTTTTACAGTCCGCCGGTAACTTCCAACGTCGCGCCGGTAACGTATGCCGCCGCCGGCGAGACCAAAAATTTAACCGCGTTCGCCACGTCCGCCGGCGCGCCGAACCGTCCGACCGGAATTTGTTTCACATATTCGGCGCGTAGTTCCGGCGCGAGGTCGGCGAGCAAATCCGTGTCGATGAAGCCGGGGGACACGCAATTGACGGTGATTTTCCGCTTGGCGACTTCTTTGCTCAAACTGCGCGTCAGCGCCACCATTCCGGCTTTGCTCGCGCCGTAATTCGCCTGTCCGGCGAAACCGAATTTTCCCGACGGACTGGTGATGTTGACGATGCGCCCGTAACGATGCGCCAACATTTCCCGCACCGCGAAATGACACACGTTGAACACGCCGCCCAAATTAACGTCCATTACCGTTTGCCAATCGGCGCGGCTCATCATCGCCAGCACCGCGTCGCGGCGAATGCCGGAATTGTTGACGACGATGCTTAACCGCCCGTAACGGTCGGCGAAATCGGCGAAAAATTTTTCCACCGCCGCGTAGTCGGCGACATCGAATTTGGCGAGCGACAATTTATCGGTCGCCGCTTCGTCGCGAAATTTTTCCGCCGCCGCGTCGCTCACGGCGTAATTGGCGACGACCGTCGCGCCCGCCGCGAGCAGGGTCTCGGTTATCGCCCGCCCGATGGAGCGCGTGCCGCCGGTAACCAACGCGAGTTGTCCGTCAAGTTCGTTCATTTGCTTCCCCCGTTTAAGAGCAGAGTTGAGAGTTTAGAGTTGAGAGTTGAGAGAGTGGAGTTTTATTTTTAAGACGCGCGAAGCGCAACCACTGCTCAACTCTCAACTCTAAACTCTGAACTCTCAACTCTAATGCACTACGATTCCCGCCGCCGCCGACACGCCGAGCAACACCGGCACGCTTAATTTTGTCCGCCACGCCAATAGCAACACGACCGCAAAAATCAAGACGTTGCCGGCGTCAACGGCGACGCTCGGCGACGATAAATCGGCGTTCTCGTCCGCCGGGCGTTGCAACAGCGAATTTTCGCCGAAAAAGACCAGCGCCGTGGCAATCAGTCCGAACATTGCCGGCGCGACGCCTTGCAGTATCGCCGCGACCGCGGGCGAGCGGCGGAATTTTTCCCAAATCCGCGCCACGACGAGCGCGATAAAAAAAGGCGGCGTCAACAAGCCCGCCGTGCCGGCGAACGCGCCCCCGACGCCGTGTTGACTATAACCGATATAGGTCGCCATATTCACGCCAATCGCGCCCGGCGTCAGTTGCGAAATCGCCGCCATATTCGCGAAATCCGCCGGCGACAACAAGCCGTATTCCGCGACCAAAATATGCTGAAACAGCGGCAACATCGCGTAGCCGCCGCCGAAAGTCATCGCGCCAATCGCGCAAAAAGTCCAATAAAGCGTCCAGAGCGACATTGATTTTCCCTTTGGTTTGGCGGCGAGGCGACTATCATCGCGGACATTTGGCGCCACTTCTCGCGTTAGGAACCAACCCGATGCCCGATTATCAGCAAGTCGCCGCCGAATTGGAAGTGGCGCTGAAAAAACAACTGACTCTGTTCAAAGAAGTCCGCGACATTTCCGCGTCGCAAAAGCAATATATCGAAGCCGGCGACGCCGACGCGTTGATGCATCTCATCAACGAAAAACAAACCCGTCTCGACAAAATCGCCAACATCGACCTGACCGCCGCGCCGCTCAAACAGCGCCGCGACGCCGAACTCGACCGCTGGTCGGCGGACGCGCGCGCCAAAGTGGACCCGCTCATCCGCGAACTCCAAGACACCCTCGGCGAAATCGTCAAATACGAAGAGGAGTGCCGCGAAATCGGCAACCTGTCCGTCTCGGCGAACACGCAAAAAGTCGGCACCATCCAGCGCGGCAAAGCGATGTTGAACGCCTACGGCAAAGCCGCCCGCGGCGGCAACGGCGACGCGCGTTACGCCAACCGGAATGTGTGAGTTAAATGAAGAGCAGTTGATAGTCGGTAGTTTTTAGCGGCGGAGTTTGACGGTCAAAGATTCGCTTGGCGCGCGCTTGCGGATTTGCCGATAAAAACTCCACCGCTACCGACTAAAAACTACCGACTACCAACTTTTTTTCCGTAATTCGTAATTATTTTTCCCCCAACAGGTGTCGTATGTCTATCACCGACGAGCAGGAAGCGGCGAAGCAAGACGCTCATTACGAGGCGATGCGCTATTTGCGCAACGCCGAAGATATTTTGTTAAAAGCCGGTCAAGAGGGGAAATGGTATCTTGACAAAAAATACGTGTCGGTCGCGTGCGGCGCGGCGTATTTGGGCGCGTTAATCGCAATGGACGCGATTTTCAAGTTGCGCGACGTGAAGCCGCCGAAAGGTAACAAGCGCGAGTCGATTAAGTATTACGTCGAAAACGCCGCGAGAATCGACGGCAAATTGGCGCGCGACCTCAACACCGCTTATCGGGCGTTACATATCGAAGGTTATTATGAAGGCACCTTGAGCGTGCCGATAATTCGCGCGGGTTTTGAGACGGCATACGACATCGTCAGCCGCATTCGCCCGCAACGGGAATTGACGGACGCAGAGGCGCGGAAACGCGGCAAATCGTGGCTCGGCAAATTGGCGACGTGGCTGTTTTAGAAAGTAAAAAAAATGAACGCGCTAAAATTTTTCATTCGCCTGTTCGCCTGTCTTATTCGCGACGCGGACCGGCGCCGCGAGTTTCGCGAGCGGTGGTTGCGGCGGGTCAACCAATACGGCGACCGCGAATTTTATCGCGAACTGTGGCGCGACCGCCGTGAAAAACGCCGCGCCGCGCCGGAATTTCGCGTCAAATTCGTGAATTACGGCGGCGCGGGCGGCGACGGCGATTTTTTAGCGGTGGTCAAAACGGCGCTCGCCAGCCGCGCGACGGCGCTAACCGTCGTCAAGTATTTGCCGGCGGACTTGGAATTTTGTTCGGTGTTCGGCGAGAAAATAAAAAAATCCGCGCCGCGTCCGGCGCGGGTCTTTTACACGGCGGAAAATATCGGCGTCAACGCGCCGTCGCAGAAATGGCATAATTGGTTCGGCGACCATTGTCTCGACCGCGCCGATTTGGCGTTCGGTTTTGATTTCAAAACGCCATTTACGGGGGGGGGGGGCGTTATTTGCGCTTGCCGCTGTGGATGCGCGGTCTTTTTCCGTTGACGGCGACCAAAGACGAGATTCGCGCGATTCTGGCGCGATTTAAGCTGACGACGGATAAATCGCGGTTTTGCGCGTTGGTCAGCCGTTGGGACATTACCGGCGTCCGCGCGGAAATTTATCGCGCCGTGTCCGCCATTGCGCCGGTCGCCGCCGCCGGTCGCGTGTTGCATAACGACGACTCGCTACAAACGCAATTCGGCGACGATAAAACGCGCTATTTACGGCAATTTCAGTTTAACATTTGTCCCGAAAACAGCGCCGGCGACGGTTACGTTACCGAGAAAATCTGGCAGGCGTTCGCCGCCGGTTGTATCCCGATTTACGCCGGCTACAGTCGCGACCCCGAACCGGAAATTCTCAACCCGCAAGCGTTTTTGTGGTGGACGGTCGGTAGCCGACCGCAAACCGGCGGCGACAACGCGGCGTTATTGACGGAAATCCGCGCCTTGCGCAACGACGAAAAATTGTATCGCGCGTTTGCGGCGCGCCCGATATTCTTGGACACGGCGGTCGATAAAATCCACGGATATTTGCAAGCGGGCGCCGAAGCGTTGCGCGAAGTAGTCGAAAAGCAATTAAGAACCTGTCCTATTATCAACGAGCGTCGTCCCGATAGGGACGAAATGTCGGTAGAAAAAGCCACCCGAAAAAAATCCGTCCCGTAGGGACGGAATGTTGGTTAGTGATAATCAGACCGACATTGCGTCTCTAACGGGACGCGACTTTATGGCGGCGGCGTTTCTACCGACAGATTGCCCCTAACGGGGCAAACAGCCGCGATATTCGGATAGGTTCTTTAGCCCCTGTCGGGGCTTTGGGCGGCTGTCGGAATAATTTATCAAAATTGCGCTTCGCGAATTTGAAAATCAAACTCCACAATTGTTAATTGTAAATTGTTAATTCCCCTCTACCGAGAACCGCTATGGATGTCAAAAAAGGTATCCCGATTTCTTCCGGCATCGTCATCGGCGAG
>JAISJR010000021.1 GCA_031261425.1 Planctomycetota bacterium | reverse complement strand
CCCCCCCCCCCCCCCCCCCCCCCCCCCCCCCCCCCCCCCCCCCCCCCCCCCCCCCCCCCCCCCCCCGCGGCGCCGCCCCCCCCCCCCCCCCCAAAGAGTATCCTAAAATATCCATAGTTACCCCCTGCCTCAATAGCGAAAAGTATTTAGAAGCAACGATTATTTCGATATTATCGCAGAATTATCCTCATCTCGAATACTTTATCGTTGACGGCGAAAGCACCGACGGCAGTGTTAATATCATCAAAAAATACGAACGGCAATTAGCCGGTTGGTGGTCGGAAAAAGACCGTGGGTTGTATGACGCCGTGCAGAAAGGTTTTTCGCGCGCGACCGGTGAAATAATGGCATATTTAGGCGCGGACGACCTCTATCACGCCGGTTCTTTCTTTACGGCGGCGGAAATTTTTTCGCGGTATCCGGCGGTTAAATGGTTGCTTGGCGCAATGACGCTTCACGACGAATACGGAAGAAATATCGCCGTCGGCAACAGCCGGCGGTTCAATCGTTATGATTTTCTCTCCGGCGATTACAAGTTTATTCAGCAAGAATCTTGTTTTTGGCGCCGCTCGCTGTGGGAGATCGCCGGTTCGCGCGTGGACACGACCTTGCGTTATGCCGGTGATTTGGAATTGTGGTTGCGATTTTTCCGGCACGAACCGCTATACGTTATCGACGCGCTCATCGGCAGTTTCCGTTATCGAAGTTCCGCGCAGTTGTCGTTGGACGGTATGGACAAATATATTGCGGAGGCGGAGCGGTGCTTGGCGCAAGAGTTGGCGACGCTGTCGGCGAAGGAGAGAAGGAAATTATTCGGTTATCAATTGAGCAAAAAAATCATCAAGCCGCTCGGAATGTTCAATCGCGTTCACCTGTCGCGAAAACTCTCGGAATTATTTTTTGGCAAACCTCAAAAACTTTCTTTTGACCGGTCAACTCAGCAATACGAGTTTAGATGACCGGTGGTGATTTTCGCGTCTGCCGCGGCGGCGTTATTCAAACCGAGCGAAGCGAAGGTTAGCGGGCTTTCTCAATTGCCACGCCCTTCATGGCGTGGCAATCGAATAACGCAACGACAATCGGCATTTATCCGTGTCCGCCATTTTATTCTTTCCGCTGTCCGACGACGTGAATTTGCACGGTGTTGGCGACGGCGCGGACGGGGATGCTGGCGACGGCGACGACCGTGTCGCCGTCTTTGACCATATCAATCTGCTTGGCGCAATCAATCGCGTGCAGGAACAACTTGTCCGCCGTGTCCTGATACAGCGCCAGCACCGGATACACGCCCCACGACAGCGACAATTGGTGAAACGTTTTCAGTTTCGGCGTGGAGCCGACAATCGGCTCTTCGGGGCGAAATTTCGCCATCCGCCGCGCCGTGCGTCCGCCGTGCGTAATCGCGAGAAGCGCCTTGGCTTTGATGTCGCGCGCGGTCGTGCAGGCGGCGTCGCAAACCGCGTTGGTCAAATCCGCCGCGTCCATATCGTAACGCAACTCGCGGCGCGGGAACAACGCGAAGCAATCGTGTTCGGCGCGTTCGGCGATTTTCGCCATCGCCGCGACCGCCGGCACCGGATATTTGCCGTTGGCGCTTTCGCCCGACAACATCACCGCCGACGTGCCGTCGAACACCGCGTTCGCCACGTCGGAAATTTCCGCCCGCGTCGGACTCGGATTGTTGACCATCGACTCCAACATTTGCGTCGCGGTGATGACGATTTTGCCGGCGCGGTAACAGGCGCGGATAAATTTTTTCTGAATGCCCGGCAACATCTCAAAGTCAACTTCGACGCCCATATCGCCGCGCGCCACCATAATGCCGTCGGCGCTCGCCAAAATTTTGTGAAAATTTTCGATGCCCTCGATGTTCTCAATCTTGGCGATAATTCTGATGTCGTGTCCGCCGTGATAGTCCAAAAATTTGCGAATCGCCTGCACGTCCTCCGGTCGCCGCGTGAACGACGCGAAGACAAAATCCACGTCCTGCTCGATGCCGAAGCGCAAATCGGACTGGTCTTGCTCGCTGAGATACGGCATCTCCAAATGCGAACCCGGAATGTTGATGCTTTTGTGGTTGCTCAACACGCCGCCGTTTTGCACGGTGCAACGCACTTCGGTGGCGGTGCATTGGTCAACGGTCATCGTGATTTTACCGTCGTCGAACAACAGGCGCGAGCCGGGTTTGACCTGCCCCGGCAACTCCTTCCACGACACGGCGACGCGCTCGGCGGTGCCGTCGATTTCGTCGGTGGTGAGCGTGAACGCGGCGCCGGTCGCGAGTTCCACTTTGCCGTCGATGAAATTGCGAATACGGATTTCGGGTCCTTTGGTGTCGAGCGCGACGGCGGCGGGGACGCCTAATTCGTCGCGGACTTGGCGGAAAGTGGCGATGGTTGCCGCGTGCGACTCGTGCGTGCCGTGCGAAAAATTGAGACGCGCCACGTTCATGCCGGCGTTGAGCATAGCCCTAATCGTATCGGCGCTGTTGCTGGCGGGACCGAGGGTGCAGACGATTTTGGTGCGACGCATAGTTTTTCTCCTTGATTAAAAAAATTTGAATAGAGTTGTTTAATAATTTTTACGACAGTCGCGCTGAAAGCGCGGCAACAAGTTAAATTCCCCTCTATGGAGGGGTGGCAGGCGAAACGCTCTATTTCGCCTGACGGGGTGGTTGTCGTTATGCCTCAAAATCGAGAAATTGTATCGGGGCAACACGAGCGACCACCCCGTCAATCGGCGAAAAAGCCGCCGATTGCCACCCCTCCGTAGAGGGGAATAAAATCGGAGGTTTATCAAAGCGCGAATAATTTCACCGGTCTTGCAACGCCGCGGCGACGATGGCTTCCAACGTCAGCGTCGGGTCAACGCTGAGAACTTTTTCGACTTTGGCAAGCGCTTCTTTACTGCTCATTCCCAACGTTTCCAACGCCAGCGCCGCGTCGCCGGCGACGCCGCGCAATGCGCCGCCGCCGGCGTCAAGTTGCATTTTCGCGCCTTTCAATTCCAAAATAATCCGCTTGGCGGTTTTCTCGCCGATGCCTTTGATTTTTTTAAGAAAACTCGCGTCCTGCTTTTCAATCGCCAACATAAACTCGGCGGGCGCCGCCGCCGACAAAATTTGATTGGCGGTCGCCGCGCCGATGCCGGACAAGTTAATCAGCCGCCGGAATAAATGCCGCTCTTCTTCGGTGCCGAACGCATACAGCGTCAGCGCGTCCTCGCGCACGAGCAAATGCGTCAACAACAAAAACTCGCCGCCGGCGCGTAATTTGCCGGTCGTCGAGAGCGGCGCCAACAATTCATACCCGACGCCGCCGACTTCCAAAATAATTTTCGCGGGCAAAACTGAAACGACCGTCCCGCGCAGGTGGTTATACATTGGATTCGATTCCTACACCGTAAATATGTTCGACAACGGCGACGGTCGCCACGCCAATTAAAAATTAAAAATTACGAATTAAAAATTGTGGAGTTTGCTTATCAAAATCGCTTCGCGAAATTTTGATAATTAACTCCTCAATTGTTAATTGTGAATTGTTAATTGTTAATTTTTTTACCACCTCAGCCAATAATTACGCACTACTTGAAATACGCCGCCACCTTTCGCAATTGCCATTCGCGCCAATCGTCGCCGGTTTTTTCCGCCAACCATTTGGCGATGTCGTCGAGGCGTCCGGCGCCGGCGGCGGTGTGGAGCAACGTGGTTTTAATCATCTCGCCGTCGCGGGCGACGGCGGCGAGATACGGGCGAATATCGACCGTGCGCGTTTTTTCCGCCGGTCCGCGCAAAACCGGCAACGCCGCCGCCGCCGACATTTCCGCGACGGGCGCGTCCAATTTTTCCGGCGCGGCAAAGCCGGTAATTTCGTAATCGCACCGGTTCACGCTATTGCCGCTTTTGACCGGACGCATCGCCTCCGCGCCCAAAAATTCGACCACGCCGCCGTCGGCGTTTTTCAGCGCGGTGAAAATTTTCGCGAGCGGCTGTTCTTCGCAAAATTCGATTTCGACCGTTTCGCAGTCCGACGCGACGCCGAGCGGCAACGGATGCGGAAAAACCAAGCGCGGGCGCGGATTG
The DNA here is from genome assembly GCA_031261425.1 of Planctomycetota bacterium. Classification (GTDB taxonomy): domain Bacteria; phylum Planctomycetota; class SZUA-567; order SZUA-567; family SZUA-567; genus MS499-59. Next base: position 27,445 of record JAISJR010000021.1, on the reverse strand, counting down.
AAACCGGCGGTCAAACGCGGACGCAAGTCGGCGCGCCGCAACGCCCGCGAAAAATGCCGCAACAAATCGAGATGCGACAAATAAATCGCCGCGCCGCGCTTGGCGAAACGGAAGTTTATTTTTTGCGCCAAAATTTCGCTGTCCATTTCGGTTCCCGTCAATTAGAGTTAAGAGTTAAGAGTTAAGAGTTGAGAGAGTGGAGTTTTTATTTTTAAGACGCGCGAAGCGCATACAATCGCTAAACTCTAAACTCTAAACTCTGCTCTCTCAACTCTGCCTCAAAATTTCCCCGCGAGAAAAACCAATGAACGTTAAACACGATAAATTATTGACCGCCGCCGGTTTAATCGCGCTCATCGCCGCGATTTATCTCATCTGCTTCGCGCTCAAAACGGTCGCGGCGCCGGCTGGCGCTCCTGCGACGGCTACCGCCGCCGCAGGAGCGCCAGCGTTTCCCAATGCGGCGTTTGCGGAAACATATCGAACAGAATAATTTTTTCCGCGACGTAATGCGGCGACAAAATTTTCAGGTCGTCGAGCAACGTCAGCGGATTGCACGACATATAGGTCAGGCGCGGCGGCGCGACCGCAAGCAACGCCGCGGCGGCGCCCGCCAAACCGACGCGCGGCGGATTGACCACGACGGCGGAAAATTCCCCCGCGCCGTCTTGCTCGGCGCGCGTCGCGGCGTCCCGCAAAAATTGCCCCGCGTCCGCCGAACACAATGACCAATTGTCAAGACGATGCGCGACGGCGTGCTCCCGCGCCAACGCTAAATTTTCCGGCGCGTTTTCGACCGCGACGACGTACCCGCAAGTCGGCGCCAGCAAATCGCCAATCACGCCCGACCCCGCGTAAATATCGCCGATGAGCGGCTCGCCCCGATTCGCCGCGACAATTTCGCCGTAGGACTGTTCCGCCGTCAGCGCGTTCGCTTGCGCGAAAGTGTTCGGACCAATCGCAAAATCCTTGCCCAAATAAGTCGCGTAAATCACCGGTCGCCCCCAGAAGCGCACCGGCGCGCCGAACGACAAATCCGCCGCCGATTCTTGGCAGAGCCAATGGACGCTCGCGGCTAAACCCTCCGCCAACAACGTCGTCGCTATGGCTTCGATTTTGCCGGCGAATTCCGGCGTTTTGGTAACGAGGTTGAGCATCACTTCGCCGCGCCGCGTTTGGCGCGCGACGAAATAGCGCAAAAAACCGGCGTGGCGCAAATAATCGTAAGACGGCAAGTCGGCGGCGACCGCCAAATCGCGCGCGCGGGCGAACGCCCGCCAACCGGCTTCGCCGCACAGCGGACACGCCGTCAGCGCGACGACGTGCTTGTGCGAACCGGCGCGGCGCAAACCGGCGTTGCCGAACGCAAACACGTAATCCATCCGCTGGCGATAGCCGTATTCGGCTTGACTGCGCGCGAGGTGCGCGTCCGGCAGAGTCAGTCCGGCGTCGGCGACGAGACGCCGCCAGACGGCGGCTTTGGCGGCGACCTGCGCGGAATAGGCGTAATCTTGATATTCGCAACCGCCGCATTCGCCGAAGTGCGGACACGGCGGCGCGACGCGCGGCGCGCCGGCGAGCGCTTCGCGCAGGTATTGTTGCAACCGTTCGCGGGGACGGATTTTTTTCATCGGCGGTCCTTATTTTTTGACAAAGAGTTCGCAATGGCAACGCCCGTTTTGCGCGATTTCGTCCCGATGATAAACGCACGGGCAAACGATTTTTTTATTGGCTTCCGCGTCGGCGCCGACGAAGCGGCACGGACAATAACGAAAACCGGTCTTGCTTTCCCGCGTCGCCAAGCCGCGCACGACGCGCTCGACGATTTTGTCGTCGGGATTGAATTGAAAATCCTGCTCCGCGACGTAGGCGGTCAAGTCGGCAAGAATTTTTTGTTCGGCGGGGGATGGCATTGGCTTCTCCTTTGCAAGTAGGGGCGTTCGGCGAACGCCCGATTGATAATTATTCCACCGGTGGGTGGAATGTTGGCAGAACGCCTATTCTATCGACGTAGATAACCGTTTAACTCGTAAGTTCATTGTTGACCTCTTCTAAACAGGTTTTGTACATTTTCAGTTTTCGCCTTGACGCATCTATAATATTTTGACATCTTTTCGCAGTAGATGAAATCTCGTCTTCGTTACGGTTCGGATGTTTGGCAATGTATTCACCCGATAAATATGACTGTAAACGCTTTTCACGCTCTTCAAGGTCGTGCGATACTTGCTCAATCAGAGTAGGCAAATTATAAGCGCTTATATCAACTCTATGTTTTAATAAGTCGCCAACTAAAATTTCACCTTCATGCGCTTGTTTATGGCAATCATGGCAAAGCAAAATATAATTGGTAAATTTTTCTTCGCCGCCATCCTTAACTGCCACTATATGATGTAGTTCAAGGTCATTAGAGTGTCTGCATATAGCGCACTCGTGGCAATACGCCACCCTAACAGATTTCTTATAATTCTCCATGCGATTATTGCGCCATTTCGTGTATTTTTTTTGATAAGCCAGATCGCCAGAAAGCCGGAATTGTTTGTGCGGCTTGGTTTCAAAAATCGAGGCAGTCGCGGATAAGTTCGCCGGCGCTAAAATATCCTTTTTCATTTTCGACTCCTCCTTGAAACGAGCGATGGTTTCGCCATTGGGTTGATAATCAGCGCGCGCGCAAGCCGGACATTCCGCTTTTTTTTTGCCGCAAGTTTAGAACGGGCGGAAGCGTCCTCGGCAACGGCGCCGAACGCGGTTTTCTTTCAAGTAGAGTGGGCATTTTTTCTCCTTGTTTGGTTAAACCTCTTCGACAACCAATTCGCGGGACAATAGCGTTATTGTATTCATAGTTTAGCGTTGAAAGTTAAAATCGCGCGAAGCGAATTAAAAAATCAAATTCCGCTAATCGCGCTGAAAGTGCGAAACATATTAGCCCAGGGTAAGCGACACGCTCTATCGTCGCGCGACCCTGGGTAAAAGGTCGCGAAGCGACCATCCGCAATTGGACGGTTCGCCGCGTTTGGGCGAACCGCTCTCGCCGCCGGAGGCGGCGTTTGCCGCCTAACGGCGGAACTGTCGGATGGTTTTATCAATCAACCGCTACCCAGGGTGGCGCGACGATAGAACGTGTCGCTTACCCTGGGCTAATATATGCCGCGCTTTCAGCGCGATTAGCGGAGTTTATTTTTTTTAATTTCGCTCCGCGCTATTTCAACTCTAAACTCTCAACTTTCAACTCTGCTCTTTCAGCGCCCGCTCAATTCGTTTCAGCGTTTCCGCGCGACCGAGCAAGAACAGCGTTTCGCCGATGCCCGGACTGACCGCCGCGCCGGTGCAAGCGACGCGCAACGGTTGCGCGACGGCGTTCAACGGCAACGGAGCGTCATTTACCGGATGTTCCTCGGCGTAACGATGCGCCGCCGCCGCCAGCGGCGCGATTTCCCACTCCGGCAAATCGCGGAAAATTTCCGCCAAATCCGCCAAGACGCGCCGTCCCGCGCCGTCATTATTCTGCAAATTTTTCTTCACCGCTTTTTGGTCGAACGCAAAATCGCCGGCAAAAAAATACCGGCAACGCGGCATGAAATCGCCGATTTTATCCAACCGCTCGCGTTGCGTCGCCGCCAGAACTTGCCACCAATTATCATCGTGAAGTTCGGGCGCGAAACCTGCGGCTTCGGCTTTCAGCGCGGCGATAAAGTCGTCGTCCGATAATTTCAGCAGATATTGCCGGTTCAGCCAATTCAATTTGGCGCGGTCGAATTGCGCGGCGGATTTGCTCACGCGGTCGAGCGAAAACGCTTTGACCATTTCGTCGCGGCTCATAATTTCGCGGTCGTCGCCCGGCGCCCAGCCGCACAGCGCGAGAAAATTAAACAGCGCGTCCGGCAAAAATCCCTGCGTCTGAAAATCGCCGACGTAAGCGTCGCCGTCGCGCTTGGAATACGGCTTGCCGCTTTGATTCACAATCATCGGGAAATGCCCGTAAACGGGCGGCGGCGCGCCGAGCGCCTGAAATAAAAACAAATGCCGGAACGTGTTTTCGACGTGGTCGTTGCCGCGCAAAACGTGGGTAACGCCCTGAAAAATATCGTCGGCGACATTCGCCAAATGAAAAATCGGCGAGCCGTCGCTTCGCGCAATCGCGAAGTCGCGAATACTGTCGAGCGGTTTTTCGCACCGCCCCAACACGAGGTCGTCAAAAAAGACATAGCGCCGCCGAAATTTCAGCGCGACGATTTTTCCCGCGACCATCTCGGCTAACGCCACGGTCGCGTCGCCGCATTTTTCCCGCGTCGGCAGAGCGTCGATTTCCTCGCCGTTTGCCAACAGAAAGCGCGGCGCGGCGAGCGTGTCCCAATTGACCGGCGTGATAAATTCCTCGCCGGACTTCGGCGAAACAACGGTATGAAAAATCGTCGCGCGGTTGGCGGCAAGGACGCCGGTTTGGTAATCAATCGTCGCCGCGTCGCGGGGTTCACTGACAAAATTCGGCGCGAACAGTTCTTTGCCAATCCGCAACACGACCGGCGATTGGGCGTCCCGTTGATACGCCACGCCGGCGGCGAGCATTTTTTGCGCGGCGGCGGCGTGCGCCGGACGCCGCGCGGTTTGGTAGAGCGGCTCGCCGTCGTAATTAAGCCCAAGCCAATTCATCGCGCTTTTCATTTTATCGATGGCTTCGGCGGTGGAGCGTTCAAGGTCGGTGTCTTCGACGCGCAAAATAAATTCGCCGCCGTGATGACGGGCGAACAGCCAATTGAAAATCGCCACGCGCATATTGCCGATATGCACATTGCCGGTCGGACTCGGCGCAAAACGGACTTTCATAAAGAGGACTCCTTCTTTAGAGAAAAGTTGAAAGGGAAAAGGGGAAAGAGTTGAGCGTTGAGCGTTGAGAGTTTAGCAGAGGCGGCGCTTCGCGCATCTTAAATTAAAAACAAAACTCCACTCTCTAAACTCTAAACTCTTAACTCTCAACTCTGCTCTCTCAACTTTCAACTTTCAACTCTAATTTCCTAAACGCCCGCATTTCCCGACTGCGCGTCCACGCCCGATACGCGGCAATCAATAATACGTCCGCGCTCAGCCACGCTAACGGGTTCGACAGGCACGCGCCCCAGAAACCGAGGAGCGGCACGAGCAACAACGCGGCGAAGACGCGCGCCGCCATTTCCATCAACCCCGCCAACATCGGCAAAATCGCCCGTCCGACGCCCTGCAAAACGTTGCGATAAACAAAAATCAAACCGAGGAGCGGATAAGTAATCGCGTGCGTCAACAGAAAAATTTCCGCCAAATTCAGCACGTCCTCTTCGGCGCCGCCGATGAAAAAAATGATGAGCGGTCGCCCGAACAATACGATGACGATACTGCCGAGAACGCAACCCGCCAGCACGACTTGCTGACATTTGCGCACTCCCAATTGAATCCGGTCGTAATGGCGCGCGCCGTAATTTTGCGCCGCGTAAGTAACCATCGCCATCCCGACGGAAAACAGCGGCATAATCGTGAACTGGTCGAGTTTGCCCGCCGCCGCGTAAGCCGCGACCGACGCCGTGCCGAGCGAGTTCAACACTTTTTGCAACACGACCACGCCGAGCGCCGTAATCGAAAATTGCAACGCCATCGGCACGCCAATCAACAAATGTTTTTGGACGGCGCGCCAATCGAACCGCCAATCGGCGCGGCGCAAATGCAACAGCGGCAGGCGCGGATACACATACCGCAGACACCACGCGGCGGCAAGCAGTTGCGACAAATTCGTCGCCCACGCCGCGCCGTCCACGCCCGTTTTCAGGACGCAAATAAAAAATAAATCCAAGACGATGTTGATGACCGAGGCGATAATCAGCGCGACGAGGGGCGTTCGGCTGTCGCCGAGCGAGCGTAAAATCGTCGCCACCAGATTGTAAAAAACGCCGGTGAGCGTGCCGTAAAAAATCACGCGCAGATACAATTCGGCGTCGGCGAAAATGTCGGGCGGCGTGTCCATCAACGTTAGAATCGGGCGCGTCCCCCACGCGCCCAAAACCGTGATGATCGCGCCGAGCGCGATACTGATATAGGTTGACGTGGCAATCGAATGGCGCACGCCGGCTTCGTCCGACGCGCCGAAACGTTGCGCGGTAACCACGCCGAAACCGCCGGTCAGCCCGAAAAAACCGCCGAAAATCAGGAACATCACCGAGCCGGTCGAACCGACGGCGGCGAACGGTCCGACGCCGAGCGTGTTGCCGACGACGACGGCGTCGGCGAGGTTGTAGAGTTGCTGAAAGACGTTGCCAATCAGCAACGGCAGGGAAAAGGCGACCAGCAATTTCACCGGGTCGCCGACGGTCATATTTTGGGTAGCCATTTTTTTTAGAGTTCAGAGTTGCGAGTTGAGAGTTGAGATGACGCCGACGCGCTCTAAACTCTCGACTCTAAACTCTAAACTTTGAACGGAAAGGGTTGCCGATGCCGCGTCCGACTTGGGATGAGTATTATATGACGATTGCGCGCGAAGTCGCGACGCGTAGCACGTGTTTGCGCCGGTCGGTCGGCGCGGTGTTGGTGCGCGAGAAGCGACTGCTCGCCACCGGCTACAACGGGTCGCCGCGCGGCTTGGCGCATTGCGAAACGGTCGGCTGTATGCGGGAAAAATTGGGCGTTCCGTCCGGCGAGCGGCACGAACTCTGCCGCGCCCTGCACGCCGAGCAAAACGCCATTTTACAAGCCGCGACTTACGGAGTGCCGATTCAGGGCGCGACGCTGTATTGCACGACGCACCCCTGCTCGCTGTGCGCGAAAATGCTGATTAACGCCGGCGTCGAAAAAATTTTTATCGCCGCGGGCTACCCCGACGAATTCGCGCGGTCGCTGTTGCGCGAAGCGGGAATACCGGTGATAGAGCAGAGTTTAGAGTTGAGAGTTGAGAAAAAGGGAAAAGGGAAAAGGGAAAAGCGGAGCGGCGCCAAAACGCGGTTTCTCTCAACTCTCAACTCTCAACTCTCAACTCTAAACTCTGCTCTCTGAACTCTAACCTTGCCGCCGCACAAAAATATGCTGGGCTTCGTCGTGGTGGAGCGAGATGCTGGCGCCCATCACGTTGACCCGCAACAGTCCGCCGAGCGGCGCGCGGTTTTCGACTTTGATTTTTTCGCCTTTGATAAAGCCGACATCGGCGAATTTTTTCAAGCCGCGAATTTCCGCGCCGACTTTGCTGATGACGCCTTCGTCGCCAATCGCGAGTTGCGACAACGGAGTGGGCGCCGATTGCGATTTAGTCATAAACGGTTCTCCTCTAAAAAAAACAAAAATTAAAAAAACAAAAATTATTCCCGTACGTGTTCGATGCCGTGGCTGATAATCGACTCGACGTGCGAGTCCGCGAGCGCATAGACCGAGGTTTTGCCGGCGCGGCGAAATTTCACCAGTTTGTTGGTTTTGAGAATTCGCAATTGGTGCGAGATAGCCGATTGATTCATTCCCTGCGCCGCCGCGATGTCGCCGACGCATTTCTCGCCTTGCGACAAGGTGAGCATAATTTGGACGCGCGTCGAATCGCTGAAAATCTTGAACAAATCGGCGAGTTCAAACACCTCGGCTTCGGACGGCACGGCGGATTTTTTCATCGGACTTCCCTCGTCAATGGTGCGCCTGAACGCTACAACAAAACATCATTTGAACATTTGTTCACATTTTATAGCAAAAAATCGGGGCGTGTCAAAGCAAATGTTCCGCGCGCCAAGGCAAATTTGCCGCGCCTTTTAAGGCGTGGCGAGTGCGTTAAAATAACCGGCGTTAGCCGAACGGTCTATCGGGGCTGAAGCCCGTTTCTTTCTTGACCGCCGACCACGCCGGCGCGGCAATTGCGTAGAGGTCTTCGGCAATAAATTTTTCCCTCGCTCGCTAAAACTATGGCACACACCATTCAGGTATCCGACACGTTTTCCGGTCCGCTGGACTTGTTGCTGTATTTGGTGCGGCGCGAGGAAATCGACTTGCAGGATATTCCCATCGCGAAACTCACCCGCGAATATCTCGCCGAAATCAACCGGCGCGGCTTGGTCGATGTCGAGGACGGCGGCGAGTTTGTCGCGATGGCGACCACGCTGGTCGAAATGAAAAGCCGCTGGCTGTTGCCCGCGACCGCCGACGCCGGCGACGAGGAAGAGGCGTGGTTCGACCCGCGGCAGGGTTTGGCGCAAACGTTGCTCGCCTACAAATTTTTCAAGCAGGCGGCGGGCGAACTCGCGCGCGGCGCCGACGAATACGCCGCGCAATTTTCGCGCCCGCTCGCGCCGGATTTGCCAACGTTGCCGATTGAGCCGGAAGCGCATAGCCCGTGGGAATTGTTTGCCGCGTTCCAGAAAATCGCGCAAAAAATTATCGCCGACCGGCGCCGCCGCCAAATCGTCAACGAAGAGGTCTCGACCGAACGCCGCATCGCGCAAATCGAAAACGCGCTCGCCGAACGGGAAGTCGTCGCTTTCACCGCGCTCCTCGGCGAAAATCCCGGACGCGATACTTGCGTCGGCATTTTTATCGCGATATTGGAATTGGTGCGGCTGAAAAAAATCACGGCGCGGCAGTCCGTTGATTTCAGCGAGATTTACCTGCGCCGCCGCGTGGCGCCGCCGCGCCCCGCGACCGCCACGCCCGGCGGGCATTGGGCGAGCATTTTCAGCGAACTCGGCGGCGGAAAAAAAGTCGGCGGCGGCGGAAAAATTGACGGCGCCGGGCGCGTTCCGCCGATAAACCCCTTTAGTTTTCCGGCGGTCGCCGGTTCGCGCCCGCGCGCGGCGATAAATCAGCGGCGAGGATTTCCGTGCGGCTTCCCGCCGAGCGCGGTTTAATCACGAATTAAAACACGAATTAAAAATTACAAATTAAAAATTAAAAATGGTGGAGTTTGATTCTCAAATTCGCTCCGCGCAATTTTTGACGGTTATTCCACAATTCGTAATTTTTAATTTCTAATTTGTAATTGTTCTTTCTTAAAAAGGAGTCCGCTCAATGCTCACCCTCAAACGCGAATTTTTTCCCCGCGTCAAAAAGACGATTATGCCGCGTCCGCCGACCGCGCGGGAAACCGACGTACTCGGACAGTCCGGCACCGTTTATGCCGGCGAAGCGCAAATTTACGGCGACAATTGGTATTTCGATAAAACCGAAAATCTCATCGAAATCTACGGCGCGGGAGCGGCGCTGGTCTTTCGCAATTTACTGCCGCGTCCTCACAAATACGCGCGCGAAGGGTTGTATCTGCAACTGACGCTCGCCTATCGCACCACGGAAAACGCCTGCGCCAACATCCGCAATTTTTCCGGCAATCACGTCAATCTGCCGAACAGCGTCGCCGGCGCGTTGTTCACCGACCCGAACACCTATTATTGGGTAACGGACGATCTGACCGTCAACATCAATTCGCTTTACACCGGCGAAAAATTGTGGTTGCAACGGGTCGATTGGGAGTGGGTGAGCCGCGAGGTGATTTACGACGACGAATTGACGCGCGGCAAGCCGTTCCTCAACCGCACGCCGGAACAAGTCGCCGAGCGCTACCGCGAAACCGTGGTTACCGAAGAGACCGCGCGGAAATTTTTAATCGACCGGATTAACAACGACGCCGATTTCGCCAAGCGGTGTTTGGGCTTGCTTCACGGCGACCGGTTGCGGGAAAAGGATTTGGTCGCGGCGTATCAAGAGTTGAGAGTTTAGAGTTGAGAGTTAAGAGTTGAAAGTTAAGCAGAGGTTGCGCTTCGCGCATTATTGAAAATAACTCCTCCGCTCAACTCTCAACTCGTGTTACGCGGCGCCCTTAATCGCCCGCGCTTTAGCGTGGGGATAAGCGCGGATAAAATTCGTATTCGGTGAGATTAACACCTTCGAGCGCGTCCGCGTGCGCGCGGAGAACGTCGGGATTTTGTAAGAGTTTCCGGTCGATTTCCCGCAACTCTTCATCAGTCCAAGATATTTTTTCATCGCGCGCAATTTTTCGGCGCGGTTCTCTTACAAGCACGGCAGGCATAGGATTCCTTTCGGTTAAGAGTTGAACGCCAATTAACAACTCGTGTTACGCGATTTTGATAATTTATTCCGCCAGCCGCGCTGAAAGCGCGAAATATAATAACCCAGTGCGAACGGGTACGCAGTGTCGAGACATGCTCTACTGCCCGCGACGCTATGAGTAAAACATAATTAAAAAATGAGTTGGCAAGCCATCGCGAACATCAGGAAACCGACAAGTTTTATCTACCGGAACGAAAACCTCTACTCGTTATTCTACTCTTGAACTTTATCCTTAACCACTTTATTATGTTGAAACATAGCAATAACCAGAATGGAACCGTAAATAATTTGGCGCATATTTGCGGCAATGGAATTGGGCAAACCAACGAAGCGCAACGCTTCTGGCAAGAGAACAAGAAACGCCGCAATGATGACGTTCCCCCATAAATTTCTCATCCCGCCAATAATGACGATAGACAAGATGAAAATGGATTCGTCAACGGTAAAACTTGTTGGGTCGATGTAGGAAATATAATGGGCGTAGAGAACTCCGGGAATAGCCGCCAACATTGCGCTAATAGCGAATGCTATAATTTTTGCGGCATAGACATTTTTCCCCAGTGATTGCGCAAAAATTTCGTCTTCGCTTAATATCCGCAGGATTCTACCAAAAGATGATTGGGTTAAAGTGTGAATAACGCCGAATATGATGGCGGTAAAAAATATCGTCAGCATCAGAAAAGGGATTTTCCCATCGACGGTAATATCAAGAGATTGAATGGCAGGGATACCGGCAATACCAAGTGAACCGCGCGTCAGCGACATCCAGTTATTCATCAATGAAAAAACGATAATTTGGATTCCAAGCGTGCAAATGATGAAATAGTCATCAATGGTGCGAATAGCGATAGCAGATACGATTAGCGCCAGCAGTCCGCTAATGAGCATTGCAGTGGGTAAGACGAGAAAAAATGAGGCGTGGTAGTTGACAGCAAGAATGGCGGCAGTGTAGGCGCCAATACCATAAAATCCGGCGTGTGTGAGCGAAATCATTCCGCCAAATCCGGCGGTAAGCCCCAAACTTTGCGCCAGCATCGTGTAAATGCCAATGATGATAAGTAAGTGTAATAGATATTCCATCGCTACAATTCAATCTTTTTCAATCGTTTTCCGCTGAAACCGAGTGGTCGCCCAATCAGAAAGATAATAAGAATAATATAAGCGACAGCATCCATCCATTGACTTCCAATGTAATAAGCAGATAGGTGTTGCGCTGTTGCCAGCAATAACGCGCCACCGAATAACCACCACATACTACCGACTCCACCGATTATCATTACGACAATGCCGTAAAGCAAAATGTTAAAGCCCATTGTCGGATGCATACCGGTATCAAAAGCGACCCCAATACCAGCAACGGCGGCAAGAGCGGAGCCAATACCGAAAGCCCATAAAATGGTGCGGTTGGAGTCAATGCCAAAAATGTTGCTCAATTCAGGATTACTGGCAACCGCACGGATATTCCTTCCGATACGCTGATATTTCATAAAGAGAATGCAACCGACAAATAATGCGAAACTTATGGCAATAGTCGTGACTTGAATATTGGTAATATATGCGCCCCAGAGTTCGTTGCCAACCTTTATTTCATCAATTATGATGCTCTTAGTATCATCTCCCCAGAGGATTGAAATTATATTTTGCAGAACAATATAGACGCCGAGGGAGGCAATCATCATTATCATTGGCGACGCCCCGCGTTTTCTCAGCGGATTATAAATAAATATTTCACCGAGTATTCCGATAGTACTTGCTGTAATAATTGCTCCTACGACCGAAAAAAATAATGAACAATAAAATTCTTGAAAATAAAAATATGTTAAATAAGGAGCGACTGTAATTGTTGCGGCATGAGTAACGGGGAAAAATTTAGCCGGATAATATACCATCACTACGGATAATGCGACTAAAGCATATACGCCCAATGAGATAAAGATATTAAATGGTATCTGCATCGTATCCTTCCATCGTATCGCCAGTTTATTCTAATATTCCACACACTTGCGTTCATCACAATTTTCTTCTATCAAACTTTTTCTTATCACATCTATAAATTCTGATGAGTGTACGCTTTCTGCATTTATAGTTACTCCGCCGTTATTAGCGCCTACATTGCAATATCTACCCATAACGCATTCTTTATTAGAAAGATAACCGACAATCTGATTGTCAATGAACCTTTTAGGGCACTCGCAAATCTTAACGTTTCCGCAGGCAATCATTTCTTTTATGCCGGAAACGAATTCATCTAATACTCCCAAACTGCTGTTTTTTTCATCGAAATATCTTTCATATAAATAATATAACATCGAAGATTCATTTTCACGACTATTCTTAAAGAACGATAGTTTTCTGTCGATGTCGTTGCCGTTTTCATATTCACCAACATATCTTCTGTTTAACGACATGCTCATAAAATGGAGTGTTACCTCCCGATTGTCTTTTATAGAATTTATTAATAGATTTAAATTTTGCGTCCCGACCCCGATATTTATATTAGGAGTGATAACGTAAACATCTTCTTTGACATTATGTTTCCCCAAATAGCGAATGTGTTCAATTAAGTGAAGTAAAAACTCTTCTCCCGTTTCAATATGTTTAGTGATTAGTTTCAGTATAACCATCACTGACAGTTCATATCCATAAAATGTGAATATAAAAGGATATGCAACACTCCTTGCCATGGGAAAATCAATATAAAGCCATCGTGCAATTTCGTATAAAACTGCCAATAGAATGGGCGGCACGACAGAGTAACTAATTATGGATGTATCATTGGCAAAAAATTGTTTCTTTGTGTTAAAAAGATATCCTTCCAACCACTGACGAACGGATTTCATCCAAGGCTTCTTTAATAGTCCTGGTACAAACAAAAGCGATAGAATTACCTGTACCAATGGGAAAAAACATACTTGAAAAAATAGTTTCATTTTCATTTCTCCAGTTGCTCTGCAAGAGCGTTAAAAAAAATGTTATAAGATTCGTCTCGAATTGAATATCGCTCCGAAAAACATTCATCCATTTCGATTTTTATAATTTTGAACAGGTCTTTAAGTGGAATAGATAAGAAACTAACTTCTGAGGTTATTTTAGCCAAATAACTTCTCATCGTTTTACCTTGCGCAGTTTTATCGATCCCTTGCCGGTCATTTATCAGAAAAATTACAGTTTTCGATAATTCTATTATTCTATACACTTTGTCAGAAATAATATTAACCGAGTAGTACGGTATCTGTAGGATTTCACCAATCTTATCTTTTGTATTTTTGAAGAAATCTAAATCATATATGCTTTGACATCCCTTGGAGATAAATTCAATTCTTTCAATACCGACCCCACAACCGATACCGGTGTTAACCGTTCTTTCCAAATGAGTTAATTTGTTAATGTATTGATAAATATTCGAAGATGCCACTTCGACAAACAGTTCTCCGCGCTTGACAAATACTTCAATATTGTAACCGGCAAACCTATCAATACCCCGGCTCAACATAAAATTTCGTCTTCCTGTTGTCTTGAAAATATGCGTTGAATTTATTCCTAAAGATAACAGAATATCATAAGAATCATCATCAGGCAAGAACTCTTTGCCTATATACTGTCCACCTGCACAGATGGTGAAATACAGCATCTCAAGGTTAATATCACATCGTTTTAAAAACTGTAATAACAACGATAAATGCCGACTCTCTTCTTGTTTTTTATTATCAATATATCCAAAACTCCCCCATACCCCCATCTCAAAAAGCAATAGGTGATTATTACTAATCCCAATAATTCCAGCATCTGTTTTCCTGATACACAAATCAACAACAGATATGTCTTTTTTCTCAACCCTTTCAGAACTTAGAATAGCGGGAACGAGATGACTGTGTCCGCCACTGAGGTTAAATTCATTTTTGAAGTATTTAGATACTAAATTACTTCTATCTACCATTTGAAAACCATTCTCATCTACGAAAGAGAGAAATATATTTCGAGTATCCACTTTAACTACTCCTTTCTTTGTTTAATGAAGATTAGTTCCGGTAAAATATCATTTGTGTCAGTTACAGTTACGAAATTACCCAATATATCTTGGGTTGTCTGTTTTTTGATTGCGGAAGATATTTCGTTCGGGGCATTACCATTCACGCTGTTTGCGTACACAATCCATGCACTATCGAAAAACATCAATTCTGCAGTACCTATCTTTTTACCGTTATCGTTTTCGTAACGATGAACAAAATCACCAAATTCCTTATCCATATTTATTGGTTTAAAATCTATCATCGATAAGCCATTAATATCTTTCGTAGTCGCATTTGCGCCAGAAACAATATACGCCAAAGTGGTGATTATCTCACCGCCATAATTTTGCTCTCGTAATTTTTTCACAAGGTTGGAAATATTTCTACCTCCCGCGCAAATAACCACTTTGTCAGGTTGAGAATCTTTTATTTTATGCGCAATGGTAGAAAAATTAGTTTCGCTTGATAAAAACGAAATTGACGCTTTTATTCTGTCAGAACGCAATTTATTCCGCATTTCATTTTCAAAAGCGATGCCGTAATCATCTTGCATATAACATAATGTTATAGGCGACACGTCATCCATATTAGATATAATAAAATCAGATTCCTGCTGTACCGTTTGTGAATGCCTGAAAAACAAGTTATTCACACCACTCAATTCAGGATGAGACGAATGCGAAAACATTAAAAACTTATACTTTTCTTGTATTGGAACTATTGATAACTCTACCGCACTAATAATTGAAAACATAATATCTATCTTGTCAACGACAATCAATTTATTTGTTGCATTTACGGATGCGGTAGGATTGCCTTTCCCATCTTCAAAGTAAATTTTTATTCTTTTACCATTTTTACTATTAATATATTCTTCAGCAAGTAAAAGCCCCGCTTTACCCGATTCCCCTAATTGCGCCAAATTTCCAGACAAAGGAAGCACCGCGCCTATCCTAATAATGGCGTCGTCTCGTTTTTGTTCGTTACCACGATGTAGGTAAGAAATAATGCCTATTGTTATAATTACAACAATAGCAATGGCAGGTATTTTTCTCGTTTTCATAGCATCACCTTTCCCATGTTTAATTTTATTTCCCGACCTTTTAATTGTTCAATTATTGGTTTTCGATGTTCAATAATCACGAACGCTGTGTTTTGTGTGTTCAGATTACAAATGCATTCGGTTAAAATGTATGAATTTTTTTCATCGACCCCGGCAAACGGCTCGTCAAACAAAACAATTTTCGGCGAATGTATCAACGCATTGGCGAACGCAAGCATTTGACGCTCACCGCCGCTCATTTTGAAAGGCATCCTTTTTCTAAACTCCGACAATAACGAAAGTGTCGAAAACACCCGTTCCATCCTCCACCTTGCCTCTACCCGACCATACATTTCCGCCGCGGTTAGTAAATTTTCTTCGACTGTAAAGTCATCAAACACATTCTTTTTTTGCGGCACATAGACAATCCCTCGCCGTATCATTTGCGCCGTATCCAGCGCCGTAATATCGTCACCTTCAAAAACTATTTTACCTTCTGCCGTCCACGGTTTCAACAAGCCATAAATCGTTTTTAGCACCGTGCTTTTACCGGAGCCGTTACCGCCGGTTAAAATAACGATTTCACCACGAGCAACTTCAAGGGAAACGTCTGTTAACACTTGTTTTTTACCGTATCCGGTCGTAATGTGTCGCGCACTCAACATACAATTCTGCCCCGTTCCATTATCACAACCGTATCGCTCGTATCCCGAACATAATCTGGATGATGTTCTATTTGAAAAACAGTTTTACCGGATTTTTTCATTTCCATCACGACATTAATTATTTTGAAAAAATTTGTCTTGTCAATACCCGCCACCGGTTCGTCGATAAGCAACAAATCGGCATTATTGGCGATGCAACAGCCGAGCGTCAGTAATTTTTGCTGACCATACGAAATTTCTCCCGCCAATTCATCGGCTTTGCCATCAAGCGCAACTTGTTCAAGCACCTTATCAACTCGTTCTTTTTGCGTTTTTGACGGAAAAGCAAACAATCCATTTTCCATTGCCGCCAAAATATTTTCCCGCACCGTCATTTGCGTCGCCAGTCGTAAATCCTGAAATGTTCTCCCAATCCCCAAACGGTTTATTTGATATGGAGAAGTATTACCGATTTCTTTTCCTTTCAAACAAATTGTTCCGCTTGTTGGGCGCAGAAAACCGGAAATGATATTGAATAGTGTTGTTTTCCCCGACCCATTATCACCACGTAAAGTATAAACCACACCACGTTCCAAATGAAGATTTATTCCATTTAGAACGGAAACACTGTCAAATGATTTATGAACATTTTTCAGTATTAGCATCGGGATTCTTTGTTCAGGCGCAATAGCAGTTTCGCATTAGACAATATTCTCAATTTTAATATGAAAACATTTCATCTTTAATGGTTTTCTCACGCCACGAATTGCCGCAGGAAACGCAGGTCGCTGTCGGTCAGCAGGCGGATGTCGTTGACGCCGGCGGTCAGCATCACCATCCGGTCCAAACCGATGCCGAACGCGAAGCCGCGATATTTTTCCGGGTCGTAGCCGACTTCGCGAAAAACATTCGGGTCAATCATTCCGCACCCCAAGACCTCAATCCAGCCGCTGTTTTTGCAAATGCGACAACCGGCTTGCCCGCAAAACACGCACGACACGTCCATCTCGGCGCTCGGCTCGGTGAACGGGAAAAAACTCGGACGCAAGCGGATTTGCGCGGCGCCGCCGAACATTTCGCGCGCGAAAAACAACAGGCAACTTTTCAGGTCGGCGAGCGTAACGCGGGTATCGACCGCCAGCCCTTCGATTTGGTGAAAATGATAATGGTGCGTGGCGTCCACCGCGTCGGGACGATAGACGCTACCGGGCGCGAGAATCCGAATCGGCGGGCGCATTTTTTCCATCGTGCGAATTTGCACGCTCGACGTTTGCGACCGCAACAAGCCGCCGCCGGCTAACGCGAAGGTCTCGGCGTTGTCGCGCGCCGGATGGTCGGGCGGAATGTTCAGCGCCTGAAAATTATGAAAATCGTCTTCCATTTCGGGACCGCCCGCCACCGCGAAACCGAGCCGTCCGAAAATGCCGGCGATGCGGTCGCGCATCTGCCGCAACGGGTGCAACGTGCCGAGCGGTCGCGTTTTCGGCGGCAACGTCGGGTCGGGGAGCGGCTTTTCCGCGCCGGCGAATTTTTGCGCCGCCGTCTCGAAGGCGGCGGTCAATTCGTTTTTCGCCGCGTTCATCGCCTGCCCGAACGCGCCTTTTTCGGCGTTCGGCAGTTCTTTGATGCGCCCCATCAAATTGTTCAATTGACCGGAACGCCCCAAAAACAAATTTTTCGCGGCGACGATGTCCTCGCGTTTTTTCGCCGCGTCCGTCGCGGCGCGCGCGGCGGCGGTCAACGCTTGTAGGTCATCAAATAACGACATTGGCGGCTCCTTTGTTTGAGCAATTAACAATTAACAATTCACAATTAACAATTGAGGCGTTAATTGTCAAAAATTCGCGAAGCGATTTTTAATCATCAAACTCCACCATTTTTAATTTTTAATTTTTAATTGTTAATTGTTCTACCTCCGCTCGACCACTGCCGGCGGCAAGTGTTCCAACAGAATTTCGTTGAGCAAATTCGCATAGACCGGTTTGTTCAGATAGCCGACCGCGCCTTGCCGGAAAAACTGCTCGCGCACGTTCTCGTCCAAGCTCGCCGTCAGCACCACCACGCGCAACTGCGGGTCGATTTCCAAGAGCCGCGTCAGCGTTTCCATGCCGTCCATTTCCGGCATCATATAATCCAGCAAAACCAAATGGAAATTCTCGCCGGTCGCCGCGGCGGCGCGGACTTTTTCGAGCGCCTCTTTGCCGCTCAAACATTCGCACACTTGCGCGCCGCGTTTTTTCAGCAATCCGCGCACCACCAATAAATTCATCTGCATATCGTCCACCGCCAAAATCCGCGCCCGCGGCGCCGTCCAGTCGGCGAAATTATTCGCGTCCGGCGTTTCCGCGCCGGCGGGCGCGGGGTCGTCCAGCAGTCGCGTCAGCGGCTCCGCCCACAGCGGCAATTCGACCGTCTCGACCCGCGCCGGAAAAATCGGCTGGGGGGACGCGCCGTCGTTTTCGACGCCGCTCAGCGCGCTGATTTCGACCATGCGACACAACACGCAACGCGGCGCGAAACTGTCGGAATGGTTTTTATACGCCGCGTTCAGCACCGTCATCGCCGCGTTCCAAATTTTCGTCGCCACGAAAATATGCGAGAACGGACGCGCCCGGACGGTTTCGCCGACCATTCGGAGGTCGCCCACCGCTTCGACGGCGACGTTCAACGCTTTCAGCGCGTCCGCCAACGACGCCCGCAACAACTCGCGCGGCTCAATCACCAACGCGCGACAGTCGGCGGCGCGGGCGGCGCGCGCCAGCGGCTCGCGGTTGACGACGGTTTGCGGAAAGCGCGTCGTGAACACCGACCCCTTCGCCACGGCGGTCGTTACCGTGATTTCGCCGCCCATCGCCTGCGCCCAACTATGCACCGTCGCGAGCGCCAAGCCCGCGCCGTGCTCGCCGTGATGACTCATCCGCATCGAGCGCGAGCGGAACAATTTGTCGAACGAAAAAATTTGTCCGGCTTCGTCGGCGGACATCCCGACGCCGGTGTCGGCGATGTCGATAATGAGCGAGAATTTGCCGTTGCCCCACTTGCCGCGCGCCGTCAGGGTGATACTGCCCTCCGCGGTGTATTTCACGGCGTTGTCGGCGATGACGCAGAGAATCCGGCGCAACCGCGCCGCGTCGCCGCGCAACGTCCGCGGCAATTGCGGGTCCACGCTCACCGCCAGCCACAACGGTTTTTCGCCGAGTTTGGCGCGCAACCGGCTGATAACGTCGAACAACAGCGAGCGCAATTGATACGGTTGGTTCTGCGGCGTGATTTTGCCGCCCTCGAATTGCGTCAGGTCGATGGCGTTGTTGACCATCGACAGCAAACGGTCGGCGGCGGCGGCGATGTCGGTCGCGTATTGCCGGATTTTCTCCGGCGGGTTCTCTTGTTTGACCAACGCCGCGACGCCGGTAATCGCGTTAATCGGCGTCAGCATTTCGTGCGACACCAACGAGACGAAGTGGCTTTTCATCTGCGACACTTCCGCCGTTTTGCGCATCAGCGCCGACAAGCGCCAGTTCTGCCCAATCGCCCAAAAGCCCAGCGCCGCGATCGCCAACCACAACACGACCAATCCCTTATACGTCGTCAGCGGCATCTCGACAAACCCCCTTTCGGCGAGCATCGACCACGTCAGGGGAAGCGAACTATACATATACCAGTTCAGCGTCGGCATATAACTCAACGCCTCAATGCTCCGCTCGTCGCGCTTGACGATGTGTTGCGTTTGGTCGGCATACCATTCCGGTCGCCGCCGCGCGCCCTCGATTTGTTTTTGCCGCAACGGTCCGGCATAGGTCGAAATGAACTGCGGACTGTCCGGCGCGACCGCGAAGATGTGGCGTTTGGCGACGATATTCGCGATGTCGCGGTCGATGGTAACTTCGTAGTTGCCGTTGAACAACACGATTTGAATGCCGGGCGCGACTTGGTCGTAGATGCCGCGCAACACTTCGTTGATGTCGATGCCCGCGCCGACTAATCCGAGCGCCTTGCCGTCGGGAGCCAGCACCGGCGCGTTAATCCAGACGTTGATTTTGCCCAAATCGAGATTGAAGTTGATGTTGACGTTATAGGGCTGACCGCTCATCGTGGTCAAATACCACCAATAATTTTCCGGCGCGTCGGGCTTTACTTTATACGAGGTGATTTCGTCGTCATCGACGATGTTGAACATCATATCGGCGGCGGCGCACCAAAACACTTCGCGGCTGGTGATGAAGCGGGAGAAACTGCGGATTCTTTCCGCCGCCGCGAGACGGGCGGGCGAACCGACGGGCAACGAACAATAGGCGATTGCCGCCTCCGACTCGCTGAGCAGGCGCGCGAGCGTGATTTCGCGGTTATAGACGGCTTCGAGCAGGGAACATTTCTGTTCGTGCCGGTCGATAATCGCCCGCTCGCAGGCGCGGTTGATATTTTCGCGCGCGCTGTAATAAAGCAAAAAAATGCCGGCTAAGACCAGCGCGCCCCACGCGCCAAAAGCCAGATAACGACGGCGTTCTTTCATTTCCCCATCCTCATCGCGTAACACGATTCCGTAATTTATACACCGCCGGCGGCGATTTTTACAGGGGGCGGCGGTCAACAACGGCGAATTTACCGACATCTTTTTGGTTTTGCGCGGCGGGAATGGCGGGGCGCGGGGACGGTCTAATTACCGCCGCCCGCTTTCGCCAACGCCCGCCGGTAATGGTCGGGGTATTGATATTCGCCGGTCATTTCGCGGCAGTAATACAGCGGCAAGCGCAATTCGACCACGCCGCCGCGCACAATTTCCAAATCCGGCAACCGGCGGACCTCGGCAAACACGCCGCCCGTTACGCGGCGGATTTCTTCCTCGCTCGCGTAGCGCGACATTAAAATCGCGTCCTTGCCGAGCAGTTCTTTTTGCGGATACAAAAACGCCGGATTGCGCGGGTCGTCGTTCAGCACCAACACCGGCTTTTTCCCGCGCAACGCCCAGCCCGCTTTGCCCGCGTCATACCACCGCGTTACCGCTAAAAAAATCCGCTCGTCGTCGAGATAATTATTGTTAATAAAAAATTCGCGCAAAGCGTCGTAGTCGAAACCCTCCAACGTCGGGTCGTCCTCGCCGAATTTCGCCGCCCAGTATTTCGGTCCGAACCACGTCCAAAAACCGGTCGCCGCGTGCAGTTGTAAAATCACCATAAAAAAGACGCAACAAATTCCCGACAGCCACAGCCAGCGTTTCGTCCACGCGCGAATTTTCTCCGCCGCGCCGTCGAGCATCGCCGCCGTCGCCGCGCCGAGCGCGGGAAAGAGCATCAGATAACCCGGCGCCTGCCAATGAAAATGAAAACCGAGTTTCGACCACAGCGTTACGACCGTGAAAAATACGATGGGCAAAATCGCGGCGCAAGCCAAAAACCAGCGCGCCGCGTCGGCGCGTCCGGCGGCGAAACATTTATACAGTTGCCACATCAGCGGCAACCAAATCCACGGCAGAAGCCACAGCGCCTGTCCGCCGAGCGATTGCGCGAGCCACGCCCAATGCAGGGAAAATTCGCCGCTGACGCCGGCGCGGGAACTCTGAAATAAAAACGACACCCAATTGTTTTCGGCGTTCCAAATGAAAATCGGCGACGCGACGAGCAAACCAATTAACAGCGCGAGATACGGACCGGGGTGAAAAAGCCACCGCCGCATTTTCGGCGTCGTCAGCGCGAACAGTCCCGCGCCGGCGAATAAAAACAAGGCGTGATATTTGCTTAACGTCGTCAGTCCCAAAAAGACGCCGGTCAAAACCCACCAGCCGTGGCAAGCCGCCGAGCGTCGCCAACGCGCCGCCGCTACGTCGTCGGGAAATTCGCGGAAAAAAATATGCGTCAAACAAAGCGCGGTGGCGAGCCAGAACAACATCAGCGCGGCGTCGGGTTGGAGCCACATCGCGGTCGTGCCGGTGAACACCATCGACAAATTAAGCAATAGCGCGGCGTAAAAACCGGCGCGGGCGGAAAATAATTTTTTGCCGAGTAAAAACATTAAATAAGTAATGACGGCGAAACAAATAAGCGACGGCAAGCGCAACGTCAGCGCGGTCAGCCCGCCGCACAGATAACCGGACGCGGACGCCAACCAAAACGCCAGCGGCGGCTGGTCGAAATAACTCAACTGCGGATTAAGCGCGTTCAGCGTGTAATACGACTCGCCGTAGCCCAAGCCGGTAACGGCGGCGATGAGCAGACGCACGGGCAACGTCAAAAAAATGAGCCGTAACACGGCGCGGCGCGGACATCGCGGAAAGGAGGTCGGCAAGGCGGTTTTTCCGGGGTAAAGGTGAAACGGAGGCGGGGCGGGGAGGACAAGTTATTTTATCAGAGCGACCAATAACGCGGCTAACGTGATTAAAATTCCCAAAATAGAAAGTAGCGTGGAACGTAAATTCTTCGCGCGCTCTTTGTTGAGTTCGCTCCGGTAGCGTTCCCATTTTTGACTGATGTCTCGCGCCCGCAGGTATTGTTGTTCTTTACTCTCGACATACTTGTCGCGCCGTTCTTTGTCGCGGTATTCCTTGTCCAACTCGTTTTTGATGGTGTCAATTTGCGTCTGCTCATCGGGAAACGACGGCAAAATGGTGGTTACGGTGGTGTGTTTGTATTCGCGATTAAAGGCGTCGCATTTGCGCAAATAAAACAAAAGCGCCGCGTCATAAGCGTCATAAGTCGCCCGTCGCAGATGGCGAATCCCTTCGTCGATGGCTTGTGTTGCCGCGATTTCATCAAGGTTATTCGTGTCTTCATCGTCCGCAAAAATGCGCGATAAATGCGAGCCGGCATAGCGAAACTCGTTAAGCGCCGGCGCCACCAACCCCATCAACACTTCGATTTCATGCACTTTTAAGGCGGATTCGGCGCGACGATATTCGCGCTCAAATTCCGCCAATTTCGCGCGGATAGACGACGGCAAAGAGGCGAACAACATTATTTTTTCCTCGTCAAGCGATAAGCGAGCGTCTCATGGCGGAGTTGCTCAATTTCCTCCGCCGTAACAAAAAGCCCTTGTTGCAACGAAACGTTGCCGCGAGATAAATACGCGCAAATGCCTCGCGCAATATCCTCGTCCTGCCGACGCAATTGCGTTTTAGTTAGCGGCAAAATCATCATTTGCCGAATAGTCCGCAAAAACCACATTAAACGGTCAAACATTGCAATCCCTCCAAAATAAACAACGCGGCAGTTTATCCGCTTTTGCCGCGTTTAACATACTTCCGCGCCCGCCAATTTCTTCAGCGCTTTTTGTCCGATGTCTTTTCGATATTGCGCGCCGGCGAAAGTGATTTTTTCGACGGCGGCGTAGGCGCTCGCAATCGCGGTGGGCAAGTCCTTGCCTAACGCCGTCGCGCACAACACGCGCCCGCCGCTCGTAACAATTTTGTCGCCGCGCTTTATTGTGCCGGCGTGGAAAATTTGCGTGTTTTGGTCGTCCGTCGAAAATTTATCCAAACCGGAAATTGTCTGCCCTTTTTCGTAATGCCCCGGATAACCCGGCGCCGCCATTACCACGCCCACCGCCGCCTCGTCGCGCCATTTTAATTCCATTTGGTCTAAATGCCCGTCGGTCGTCGCGAGCAAAATTGCCAACAAGTCGCCGTCCAACCGCATCAAAATCGGTTGCGTTTCCGGGTCGCCGAAACGCATATTGTATTCAAGCACTTTCGGTCCGGCTTTGGTAATCATCAAACCGGCATACAGCACGCCGCGAAACCGGCGGCTTTCGTTGTTCATCGCGTGCACCGTCGGCACCAGAATTTTCGCGACGACTTCGTCGAGCAATTTTTCCGTCAACAGCGGCGCCGGCGAATACGCGCCCATTCCGCCGGTGTTCGGACCGCGGTCGCCGTCAAAAATCGCTTTGTGGTCTTGCGCCGAGGCGAGCGGCGCAATCGTTTTGCCGTCGGTCAACGCCAACACCGACAACTCTTCGCCGAACAAACGTTCCTCAATCACCACTTTCGCGCCCGCGTCGCCGAATTCTTTATCGACCATACACCGCCGCACCGCCGCGCGCGCCGCGTCGATATTTTCGCAAACGAGCGCGCCCTTGCCCGCCGCGAGTCCGTCGGCTTTGACGACGAGCGGCGTGGCGGCGGCGGTCTTCAACGCTCGCTCGGCTTCCTCGCGGCTGTCCAAATAAGCGAACGCCCGCTCGGCTTGCTCAAACACCGCGTAGTCCGCCGTCGGAATACCGTAACGCCGCATCAAATCCTTGGCAAGACATTTACTGCTTTCGAGCGCCGCCGCTTTGCGCGCCGGTCCGAAGACCTTGATGCCGAGGTCGTAAAATTCATCGACAATCCCCGCCGCGAGAACGGCTTCGGGACCGGGAATGACGAAGTCAATCGCGTGCTTTTTCGCCCAAATGCGAACGGCGGCGAGGTTGTTGACGTCGATGTCCTCGACGCGCTCGCCGCAAGCGGCGCACCCCGGATTGCCGGGCATAATGTAGAGTTTGGTCAAGCGCGGCGACTGCGCGATTTTCCACGCCAAAGCATGCTCGCGCCCGCCGCCGCCGATGATGAGAACGTTCATTTTACCACTCCCGTTTAAGAGAAATTAAAAATTACAAATTAAAAATTAAAAATAGAGGAGTAATTATCAAAATTGCGCGAAGCGATTTTGACAATCAAACTCCACAATTTTTAATTTTTAATTTGTAATTTTTAATTCGGTTTCAGTTCGCCGACAACGCATACTCCGCCCAATTCTCGACTTTCGCCGCCATACTCGCCGCCGTTTGCCGCCATTCTTCGACCTGCGCCGCGACGTGTTTTTTTTGCGTTTCGTCTTTGAGATAACGCAAATTGACCAGCACGTTCAATCGCGCCGCGCGCACGGCGGCTTCTAAAAGAATCGCGCCGCCGCCGGTGTCGGTGATTAAATTTTTATTGCCGATTGCCGCCAAGCGTGGCAGTAACTGCAACGCCTCGGTCGCCGCTTCCATTAAACGCAACGGCGGTTGCATCGCGGCGGCGAACGTTTCTTGCATCGCGGCGTCGCGCCGCGCTTTTTCTTCGGGCGTATCTTTCGGCAACGCATAAACCTCGTTAAATTTACCGAACGCGACGGCGTCTTCGTCAATCGCCCGCCGCATTGCCTCGCCATTCTTTTGTAATTGCGCGAGGAGGTCGCAAACTTCGGCGGACACGGCGGCAAATTTTTTCGGGTCGAGCGAAAAGTTCGCCGCCATCATCGCCGTCGCCGCGCCCACCGCGCCGGCTAACGCGGCGGCGCTCCCGCCCCCCGGCACTTCCACGCCAGACGCGAGCGCGTCGAGATACTGCGTGATTGATTGGTCGATAAACATTGGGTTGGTGTCCTAAAACTGCGGGTAAATGTTGACGCCGGCGGGGAGCGCCCCCCAATGAACAATTAACAATTAACCATTCAGGAGTTTTATTTCAAATTCGCGAAGCGCATTTTGGTAATCATTCCTCAATTGTTAATTGTCAATTGTTAATTGTTAATTACGCTCAAAACCCCGCCGTCAACAAAAATTCATCGGTGATGCCGCTCGGCGCGACCGCCAACCGCCGCGCAACGTAGCGCGCCAAAATATCCGCTTCTAAATTCACGCCGTCGCCGACGCTTAACTGCGCGAGCGTGGTTTGGCGCAAGGTGTGCGGAATCACGCTGACGGAAAAACTTTTTGCCGTTACCGCCGAGACGGTGAGCGAAATTCCGTCCACCGCGATTGACCCTTTTTCCGCGACTAACGCCGCAATTGCCGGCGGCAACGAAAATTCATAAACGCGGCTCTCGCCAAGGGAACGGAGCGCCAACACCGTCGCGACGGCGTCGATATGACCGGCGACCAAATGCCCATCCAACGGGTCGCCGGCGCGCAACGCCGGTTCGAGATTCAAATAATCGCCGATTTTTTTCGCGCCGAGCGTCGTGCGGTTCAGCGTTTCCGGCGCGGCGAAAAATTGCGCCGCGCCGCCGGCGAGCGCGACCACCGTTTGGCACGCGCCGCTCAACGCCACCGACGCGCCGACGGTCGGCAACTGCGCCAAACCGCCAATATCAACGCTCAACAACCGCCCGCCGCCGCGCGCGACCGCGCCGGTCAACCGCCCGACGGTCTGAATTAAACCGGTGAACATTTTTATCGCCCCGCTTGTAATTCTTAAATTGACTTGCTTCCAAACGCGGCGGCTCTATTCAATTGCCACGCGCTTTAGCGCGTGGTTAGCGTTAGGAAAATGACCGGCTTTAGCCGAATGGTTTATTTGGGCTAAAGCCCATTTTTTTTGACCGCCCACCACGCCCTAAAGGGCGTGGCAATTGAATAGAGCGTTTCCGCATAGAGCGTTTCCGCGACTACCGCCCAGCCCGCACAAAAAGTTTCCCCGGCAATTGCTTGACGAGACCGCGCAATTCCAACATCAACAAACTCGCCGCGAGTTCGCTTACCGGCATCGCCAAATTTTCCGCCAATTCGTCAAGATGAATCGGCTCTTTTGATAAACCGGCGACAATCCGCTTTTCCGCCGGTGAAACGGTAAGGGGCGCGGTTGGCGAAACGTCCTTATCGCTCTCAATCGGCGCGGGCGTCGGCGCGGCGTGATTTTCACGATTTTCGCGCCGTTCCGCCGCGTCCGGTTCGGCGACGACCGCGACCGGCGGCGGCAATTCTTCCAAAATATCGTCAAGCCGCCGCGTCAGCACCGCGCCGTCGCGAATCAATTGATGACAGCCGGAACATTCGTCGCTGTCGATGCGCCCCGGAATGGCGAAGACCTCGCGCCCCATTTCCGTCGCGAGGCGCGCCGTAATCATCGCGCCGCTTTTGACCGGCGCTTCGACGACCAACGTGCCGAGCGACATACCGGCGATGAGCCGGTTGCGGCGCGGAAAATTGCGCACGTCCGGCGCGACGTTCATTGTAAATTCGCTCAACACCGCGCCGTGCGCCGCGATTTCCGCCGCCAAATCGCGATTTTCCGGCGGATAATGAAAATTGAAACCGCACCCGACAAACGCCGCCGTCCGCCCGCCGACCGCCAGCGCCCCGCGATGCGCCGCCGTGTCGATGCCGCGCGCCAAGCCGCTGACGACCGTGTAGCCGAGCCGCGCCAAACCGGCGGCGAAAAAATCGGCTTGCTCGCGCCCGTAACGGGTCGCCGCGCGCGTGCCGACGATGCCGACCGCCTGCCCGTCGGTCGCGAGCAATTTTCCCTTGATATACAACAAAAACGGCGGGTCGGTCAGCGTCAGCAACGCCGCCGGATATTCGGCGGCGTCGTAGGGAAGCAGGCGGACGTTGGCGCGGGCGGCGGCGTCCAATTCCGGGCGCGGGTCGAGGTCGCGCGCCGCCAACACGGCTTTGATTTGTTGCGGGCGCAGGTCTTCGACTCTTTGCAATTGCGTTTCGCTCGCGCCGAGAATCGCGTCGCTGTCGTCGAACTGCCGCAACAACTTCGCCACGCCGGTCGCGCCGATGCCGGACGACAACGCCAGCCGCAATAAATTTTCCACGCGCTCAAGTTTTTTCATTAGAATTTTTTTTGGCAATTAACAATTAACAATTCACAACTCGAGTTACGCGCAAAAAAAAGAAAAGCCACGAATAAACACAAAAGAACTTAACACGAATTTTCACGAATTAGACGAATTAACACGAAACCGAGCGAAGCGAAGGTTAGTGTGCTTTCCAAATTTTTTGTCCGTTTTCCGGCT
>JAISJR010000074.1 GCA_031261425.1 Planctomycetota bacterium | reverse complement strand
TAGTGATAATTAGACCGGCATTGCGTCCCTAACGGGACGCGACTTTATGGCGGCGGCGTTTCTACCGACAGATTGCCCCTAACGGGGCAAACAGCCGATTAGTTCGATATTCGGATAGGTTCTTAAACTCTTATTCCCCTTAAACTCTTATTCCCCTTAAACGCTTATTTTGTTGCAAAATGCCGCCGATTTCCCTCGATTATCTGAACGCGCTCGCCGCCTCGTCGTTGGACGCGGCGGCGCGGCTTGACGCGGCGGGCTGGTTAGCCGGCGCGGACGAAACCGGCGCGGCGTATTTTTCGCGCGTGCGGCAAGCGCAAGCGGCGTATCAACAACAGTCGGCGGCGGTCGCCCGCAATGAAAAAATTGTCTGGGCGGACGACGGCGTTGAGGGCTTGCCGGAGAATTTTATCGCGCCGGAAATTTTGGCGGCGGCGAACACGGGCTTGTATGCGTTTCAATTGACCGAAGCGCTCGGTTTTTATTGCCCGCGCGCGTTGGGGCTGTTGTGGGGCGGGTGCGCGTTTTATGACGAGGAGCGCCGGACGCGATTTTTCCTGTTGCGCGCGGCGTTCCGGCAAAAGAAAAAGTTTCTGCGGCTGTATGCGCGGGAAGAATTATTGGCGCACGAGTCCTGTCATTTGGCGCGGCAACCGTTAGCCGACGACCGTTTCGACGAATTTTTTGCCTATCAAACCAGCGCCTCGCCGCTACGCCGTTATCTCGGCAGTTGCTTCACTCGTCCGACGGACGCGCTGTGGATTTTGTTGCCGTCGCTCGCCGTTCTCGCGGCGGCAATCGCGCAACTATTTATCGTCCTGCCGGCGGAGCCGTTTTTTCTCGCGCTGTTCCTCGGCGCCGGTTATTTGCTCGCCCGCGTCCGGCGGGTCAGACAAACGATTAGGCGGGCGAAAAAAAATTTGTTGCTCGCAGGCGTCGGTCAACCGCTCGCGGTGCTGTTCCGCTGTGTCGCGCCGGAAATTTCGGCGTTGGCAAAAATGCGCTCCACCGGCGCGACGCGCGCCTATCTCGCCGACCGCGTCGCGAAAAATTTCCGCTGGCAGGTAATCAATCGACGGTTTTTCGGTTCAGAGTTGAAAATTGAAACGTTTTGATAAATCATTCCGCTAATCGCCCTGCAAGGGCGAAATATATTAGCCCAGGGTAAGGCACACGCTCTACCGTGCCGCAACCCTGGGTAAAGACGGCGCATCAGCGCCATCCGACAGTAACGTTTCGCGGCGGTTGGCGAAACGCTCTCGCCGCCGGAGGCGGCGTTTGCCGCCGCAAACCGCGCGGCGGGACTGTCGGATGGTCGCTTCGCGACCTTTTACCCAGGGTGGCGCGGCTGATAGAACGTCGCCGCTTACCCTGGGCTAATATATTTCGCCCTTACAGGGCGGCTGTCGGAGGTTATCAATTAAAGACAATTCCACTCTCTCAACTCTCAACTCTCAACTCTCAACTCTCAACTCTAAACTCTCAACTCTAAACTTTTCCCTTTCCCCTTTTCCCTCTAAAAAAATGCGCATCGTCTTTTTTGGTAGCGCCGCGTTCGCGGTGCCGGCGTTGGAAAAATTAAACGCCGCCGAAAGCATAGAAATCGCGGCGGTGTTCACCCAGCCCGACCGCCCCGCCGGTCGCGGGCGCGCGCCGGCTTTTACCGCCGTCAAAAGCGCCGCGCTCGCGCTGGGTTTGCCGGTCTTGCAACCGGAAGAACTCGACGCCGGCGCGTTGGCGAAACTGCGGCAGTTCGCGCCGGACGCGGTGGCGATTATCGCTTACGGCAAACTGATTCCGCCGGAATTTTTACCGGCGGCGCGGCGCGGTTGGCTGAATTTGCATCCGTCGCTCCTGCCGCGTTATCGCGGCGCGGCGCCGGCGCCGCACTGTATTCTGAACGGCGACGCCGAAACCGGCGTTACGATTTTCCGGCTCAATGAAAAATTCGACCAAGGCGACATTCTCGCCGTCAAAAAAATTCCGGTGCCGCCGGACGCGACCGGCGCGACGTTGCTCGACGATTTGGCGCCGCTCGGCGCCGCTTTGATGGCGCAAGTTTTACTCGCCGAGAAATGGGAATTTATGCCGCAAAGCGGCGAAAAATCGTCATACGCGCGAAAATTCACCAAAGATGACGGCTTGATTGATTGGCGGTTGCCGGCGCTCGAAATCGACCGCCGCGTCCGCGCCTATCAACCGTGGCCCCTCGCTTACACTTATTACGGCGACCGGCGCTTGACGCTGACGAAAATCGCCGTTACCGACCGTCCGGCGACTGCGTTGTCGCCCGCGACCGTCGTCATTGATAAAAACGAATTTTACGTCGCGACCGCCGATAAATTGGTGAAAATAATCACGGTGATTCCCGCCGGCAAAGCGGCGATGACCGGCGCGGAATTTTTGCGCGGAGCGCGGTTGAAGAGCGGAGAGAAATTAACAATTAACAATTAACAATTAACAATTTACAATTGTGGAGTTTGATTTTCAAATTCGCTTCGCGCAATTTTGACCATTAATTCCTTCATTGTTAATTGTTAATTGTTAATTGCCGTCCGCGTTTCGGCGATGTTGTGGACGCGGACGATGTCCGCGCCGAGTTGCGCCGCGCGAACGGCGGCTTCGACGCTTTTCGCCACGCGGTCGCGCGGGTCGCCGCCGAGCATATTTTTATTGCTGACGCCAATCAGCACCGGCGCGTTTTCGCGGTGAAATTCGGCGCAAATTTCGCCGAGCGCGTTAAACAGCGTCCAATTGTGTTCGACCGTTTTACCGAAGCCGAAGCCGGGGTCAACGATGACTTGCCCCACGCCGGCGGCGCGCGCCGCGCGCCGCCGCGCGTGTAAATAGTCGATGACTTCGCGGACGACATCGGCATAGACCGGCGCTTGTTGCATCGTGCGCGGCTCGCCTTGGCAGTGCATTATGACCACGGGCGCGGCGTATTTTTTCGCCACCGCGAACATTTGCGGGTCGCGCTCGCCGGCGAAAATATCGTTGATAATCGTCGCGCCCGCTTGCAGGGCGGCTTCGGCGACCGCCGCGCGGTAAGTGTCGATGCTAATCGGCAACCGCGTATAAGAACGCAATTTTTTGACGACCGGCGCGACGCGCGCGATTTCCTCGTCGGCGCTAATCGGCGACGAACCCGGGCGCGTGCTTTCGCCGCCGACATCAATAATTGCCGCGCCTTCGGCAATCAGCCGGACGCCCTTGGCGACGCGGGTCGCAACGTCAAGCGCCGTGCCGCCGTCGTAAAACGAGTCGGGCGTGCAGTTCAGAATACCCATTATTTGCGGACGGCTTGTGGTCATTTGATTGGCTCCGAAACCGGTTAAGCAACTGATGTTACGCGGTTGGTCGTGTTTTGATAATTTATTCCGACAGCCGGTTAAGCAACTGATGTTACGCGACAGGTTGTGTTTTGATAATTATTCCGACAACCGCGCTGAAAGCGCGAAACATATCAGCCCAGGGTAAGCGACACGCTCTATCGTCGCGCCACCCTGGGTAAAGACGGCGCGAAGCGCCAACCGCAATTGGACGGTTCGCCGCGTTTTGGCGAACCGCTCTCGCCGCCGGAGGCGGCGTTTGCCGCCGCAAACCGCGCGGCGGGACTGTCGGATGGTT
>JAISJR010000055.1 GCA_031261425.1 Planctomycetota bacterium | reverse complement strand
ATAAATTATTCCGATGAACACGAAAAGAACTTAACACGAATTTTCACGAATTAGACGAATTAACACGAAACCGAGCGAAGCGAAGGTTAGTGGGCTTTCCAAATTTTTTTGTCCGTTTTTCGGCTCTTTAATTCGTGTAATTCGTGGACAAAAAATCTTTCTTTTTTAACGGATTGACTATCAAAAATAGGAAAAATTATGCTTCATAAAACTTACGTCATCGGGCATCGCAATCCCGATTTGGACAGCATCGGCGCGGCGCACGCGCTGGTCGAGTTGCGGCGGCAACGCGGGGAAACCGACATCTACGCCGCCTGTTGCGGGATGCCGGGCGCGCGCGCCGAATACGTTTTCAAGCGTTTCAACACGCCCCTGCCGCTCGTCCTGAAAGACGCCCACCCGCGCTTGCGCGACATTATGACGCCCAATCCGCTGTCGATTGCCGCCGACCGTCCGTTGCTCGACGCGATTAACATTTTGCGGCGGAGCCAAACCAACCGCTTGCCCGTCGTGAACGAACACGGCAAATTTTGCGGTATGCTCGGCATTTTCACCTTGCTCGACGAAATGTTGCTACTGTCGGAAAACAGCGCCGGACTGACCGGACGCGACGTTTATTCGTCGTTGTCGCTGATTATCGACGTGTTGCGCGCCGAAAGCGTCAACGTCCGCGACCCCGACGCGGGGCAAAAATTTTCGGTGTATGTCGCGGCGATGGGACTCGAAAGTTTTATCCAACACATTCCGGGCGACCGCCCCGAAGAACTGGCGCTGGTGGTCGGCGACCGCGCCGACATTCATTTGATGGCGGTGAATTTGGGGGCGCGGCTGATGATTGTTACCGGCGCGCGGCAGGTTGACGAAGCGGTCGTCGCCGCCGCCAAAGAGCGCGGCGTGTCGATTCTGAAAACCGCCTACGACTCCGCGACCGTCATCCGCCGCCTCAAATTTTCCTCGCCGGTGCGGGCGCTGACGCTCCCCAAAGACACGGTGTTTCACGAGGACGACACGCTCGCCGACGCCGGCAATCAAATTCGCCATTTGCCGGACGGCTTGTTTCCCGTCGTCGGCGCCGACGACCGCCTGCTTGCCACTTTTCGTTCCGGCGATTGTTCGCAACAGCCGATTTCGCTCATTCTGGTTGACCACAACGAATTTGACAACGGCGTCCCCGGCATCGAAAGCGTGCCGATTATTGAAATCGTTGACCATCACCGCTTCGGTCTGCCGCCGACGACGTATCCGATAAAAATCACCTGCGACGTGGTGGGAAGCACCTGCACGTTGGTCGCGGAAATGTATCGGCGGGAAGGCGTCGAGCCGACGGCGGCGACGGCGGGAATTTTGATGGGCGGCATTTTGACCGACACGATGATGTTGCGCTCGCCGACCACGACGACGCGCGACCACGACGCGATTAAATTTTTGGAAAAAGTCGCGGACGTGTGCGCCGAGGATTTGAATCAGGAAATTTTCGCCGTCGGGTCGCTGATTATGCAACAGACGCCGCGCAAAATTCTCACGTCCGACAAAAAAGATTTCACGGCGGGCAAGCGCAAATTCGCGATTGCGCAAGTCGAAGAAGTCAGTTTCGAGCCGTTCTACGCGCACGAAGACGAAATTTTAGACGTGGCGGAACGCTTGCGCGTCGGCGAGCAATTGGACTTCTTCGGCTTGTTGGTAACGAACGTGGTAACGCAAGATTCGCTGATGCTGGCGGTGGGCGACGCGGGGCTGATGCGCTCGGCGCCGTTTGCAAAAATCAACGGACACCTGTTCAACCTGCGCGGCATCGTCAGCCGCAAAAAACAGTTGTTGCCGCAAGTAAGCAAGTGGCTGGCGGAAAGTTAGAGCAATTAAAAATTACAAATTAAAAATTAAAAATGGTGGAGTTTTTATTGGCAAACTTCGCAAGCGCGCGCGAAGCGAATTTTTGCTAATCAAAACTCCGCCAATCGCCCCGCAGGGGCGGTGCATAACAGCCCAGCCCAAAGGAAAATCGGCTCTTTGATTTTCCGGCGGGCTGGGTTAGCGTTGTCGAAAAACGCCGGCGCCCTGTAAGGGCAATGGAAATTTTCGGCACTGCCCTTGCAGGGCGCGTAATTTATGGGCAACATTTTACCCAGCGCGTTGCGCTAGGCTGTTACGCTCTGCCGCTTCGCGGCGACTGTTGGAATTTGATTTTCTAATCCGCTTCGCGCAATTTCAACTCTCAACTCTCAACTCCCCTCATAAATTTATGCGCTTAAAACTTCTCATCATAACGTTAATCGGCTTGTTGTTGCTGGGCTGGCATTTGTTTTTGCAATGCCGGTCGTCCGGCTTTACGTATCGTCTGTTGACGCTGTTTATCGCGCCGTATTGGACGACTTTCGTGTTGCTGGGCGCAGGCGTTGCCGGCGCGGTCGCGGCGCGGGTCGGCGGACGGCGCGGACTCGGTGTCGCGGCGGTCGCGGTCGCGTTAGGACTAATCGCCATTCCCGCCGTCGCCACCGCGCAAGTCGCCGCGTTCGGTTATGCGCTCGTTTTCGCGCTCGCGATTTTTGCCCTCGGCGCCAAAATCACCGAGACCTTCTTGCCCCCCCCCCCCGCAAATGTTCATCACGAAAACTTATTGCCGCCGTTAATCGCCTACGGCTTAGGGAGCGGCGCGTTTTCGTTGCTGACGTTGCTCGGCGGCGTTCTCGGCGGCGCGGCTTATTCCACGCCGGCGTTGTTAATTCTGTCGCTGATTTTTCTGCCGTCCGCGCGGCGGTTAATTCGTCGCACCGGCTGGTTGCGCGGCGGAGAAAAATTATCGCCGACCGGCGGCGCGTTGTGGCTGACGCTCGTCGCCGGCGTCGCGCTACTCGGCTGGTTCGCGTTTTTGCCGCCGCTTGAATATGACGTGTTGGAGTATCACGCACTGTTGCCGCTGACCTATCTGCGCGAAAACGGCGTCGCGTTTCAGCCGCAAAATATGTTTTCCGGCTTTCCGCAAAATTCCGAAATGCTGACTTACGCGCTGTTCAATATCGCCGGTGTCGAAACCGGCGTCATCGCGGCGCAGTGGCTGAATTTTCTGTTTTTACCTCTGACGCTTCTCGCGCTCGTCGCGTTGGTTCGCCGCGTCGCGGGAAATTTGGGCGCGACCGCGGCGGCGGCGACGAACGCGGGCTTGCTCGCGGCGCTGACGCTCTTGGCGCAAGCCGGCACGATGCAATGGTCGGCAATTCTGTATGTGGAAAATCTAACTGTTTTTTACGTGGCGCTGACGGTTTTATTGACCCTCCGCGCCGTTCGAGAAAATTCGCGCCGCGCGGTCGTTTTCGCCGGTATTTTCGCCGGTCTCGCCGCCGGCGTGAAATACCCCGGACTGATTTTTGCCGGCGCGCCGGCGGCGGCGCTCATCTTTTTATTTTGGCGCGGCGGTTGGCGCGAAAAAATCAGCAATGCGATTTTGGCGGGCGGCGCGTGTTGGCTGACGCTCGCGCCGTGGTTGGCGAAAAATTATTTGACCGCCGGCAATCCGTTTTATCCGCTGTGGAATTTATTTTTCCGCGTCGCCGACTGGGACGCCACGCAAGAAACGCGGTCGCGGTTGTCGCATAGTCCGAGTTGGGGCTTGCCGCCGGACGTGTCGCCGTTTTCCGTCGATGAACTGCTAAATCAAATCGCGCATTTGTTTTTGGGACTCGGCAACGAGGCGAGCGGCGCGTTGTTGTTGGTCGGGATTCCGGCGCTGTATTTGTGGCGGCATAGCGTGAAAAACGCGAGCGGCGGTTGGCGCGAAACGGCAATCATCGCGTTATGGCTCGGCGCGATTTTTATCGGCTGGTTCGGTTTTACGCACCGGATTGAGCGTTTCTTTTACGCCGGAACGTGGCTGACGGCGGTGCTGTCCGGCATCGGTTTGGCGGCGTTGTTGACGGCGGCGGCGAATAGCCGGCAAAAGATAATCGCCCCGTCTATCGCCGTAATGGCGCGGATTTTACCGGTGGCGACGGGCTTGACGGCGGGCGTGGTTTTGACCGCGTGGTTGGGAAATTATTTTCCGGCGGAGGAAAAAGACGTTGCCGCCATTGACGTTTTGCTCGGCGAAGTTTCGCCGGAAAAATATCGCGCGCTGAATTATCGCTACGAGGATTTGCGCGAATTTTTGCACCGCGAATCGGCGCGGGACGCGCGGGTGTTAGCCCTCGGCGCGGCGGATGTTTTTTATTTGCCGTCGAACGTCGATTACGCGGTGGTGTTCAATCGCCAACCGTTTTTGACGATGCTCGACCGCGCCGACTCCGCCGAGGCGTTGGCGCGGGAATTACGCGCCGCGGGCTACACGCATATTTACGTTCATTGGCACGAGTTGTTGCGCCTGCAACAGTCCTACTATCGCGCGTTCGCGCCGGCGCCGGAAAAAAGCGGCTTGTTAGACCAATTCTGGCGCGAACAAACGCGGACGGTGTTTAGCACGCCGGCGCCGGCGAACGAGCGGCTACCGGCGGCGACGCTGTTTGCAATAGAAGGGAAAAGGGAAAAGAGTTTTAAGGTGGATTAAGATTCTTAAAAAACTTAATCTCTTTCTTGCGCCCCGACCGCTTTTTTTATCCCTCAAAAATCCGCCGCGCCGCCGCGAGCATTTCCGCGATTTTTTCGGGGTTTTTACCGCCGGCTTGCGCGAGTTCCGGTTTGCCGCCGCCGGAGCCGCCGACAATCGGCGCCAATTTTTTGACCAACTCGCCGGCGTTATATTTTTTTTGCGCGACGAGATTTTTGCCGACCGTTACGACGAGCGAGACCTTTTCGCCGTCGCTTCCCGCCAACACCGCCACGCCGTCGTCGCCGAGCCGCGCTTTCAACGTGTCGGCGGCGGCGAGCAAATCCTTGCCGACCACCGCGCCGACGTTCAGCGCCACGTATGACGCCGCCGCGCGGACGATTTCGACCGACTGCAAACCGATTTTCATACTTTCGCGTTTCATTTCGACCGTTTGTTTTTGCAACTCTTTATTTTCGCCGAGCAGGACGCGAATTTTGTCCTCCATTTCCTCGCGCGGCACGTTTAACAGTTGCGCGATATTGGCGAACGTCCGCGCGTATTCGCGCAAGGTTTTGTGCG
Organism: Planctomycetota bacterium; assembly: GCA_031261425.1. Taxonomy (GTDB): domain Bacteria; phylum Planctomycetota; class SZUA-567; order SZUA-567; family SZUA-567; genus MS499-59. The sequence goes on along the minus strand of JAISJR010000055.1, from coordinate 17,497 downwards.
CGTAGCGACCGGTTACGGCTTCAATCCGCCGAATCCCCGACCCGACCGATTCTTGCCCGACCACGCAAAAGGCGCCGATTTTCGCGGTGTTGTCGATATGCGTCCCGCCGCAAAGTTCCTGCGAATAATCGGCGATTTTCACCACCCGCACCGTGTCGCCGTATTTTTCGCCGAACAACGCCGTCGCCCCGCCCGCTTTCGCGTCGGCGAGATTCTTAATTTCCGTGCGCACCGCGAAACCGTTTAAGATGTTGTCGTTGACGATTTCCATAAGGCGTTGCAATTCGGTCGGGGTCAGCGGCGCGTTATGCTGAAAATCGAAACGCAACCGTTCCGGCGTAACCGAACTGCCCTTTTGCACGGCGTTTTCGCCGACCGTGGCGCGGAGCGCCTGATGCAACAAATGCGTCGCCGTGTGATTGCGCTGAATGTCCGTCCGCCACGTCGGGTCCACCGCCGCGACGAGCGTCATTCCGGTCGCGACCGCGCCGGATTCGATTTTGCCGAGGTGTAAAAAAATGCCGTCGATTTTTTCGGTGTCGTCGATAACGATTTCCAAATTATTCAAGCCGCGCAGGACGCCGATGTCGCCGGCTTGCCCGCCGCTCTCGCCGTAAAACGGCGTCTTGTCCAACACCAACGTTACCGCGTCGCCGGCGGTCGCGGACTCGACCATCGCGTCGCCTTTGATAATCGCGACGACCGCGCAGTCCGCGGCGGTCAGCGTTTCATAGCCGACAAACGTCGTGCCGCCGGTGCGTTCTTTGACGACGGTCAGCGCGCCGCGGGCGAAAATGTCGCCTTTCATTTTCGCGCCGGCGCGGGCGATTTCCCGCGCGTTGTCCATCGCGCTTTTCAACTCGCCGTCGTCAACCCGCAAACCGGCTTTTTCGGCGATTTCCTGCGTCAATTCGTAAGGGAAGCCGTAGGTGTCGTAAAGTTCAAACACCGTTTGTCCGGCGAGCGTCGTCTGTTTATTTTCCCGCGTCTGTCTGACCGCGAGGTCGATTAGCGTCAGCCCTTTGTCGAGCGTGCTTAAAAATTTCTCTTCTTCGTTGCGAATCGTTTGGGCGAGGAATTTTTGCTGTTCCCCGATTTCGGGATACGGCGCGCGCATCACGGTCGCGACGGTCGCGACCATTTCGCTTAAAAACGCGCCGCGGATGCCGAGCGTGCGCCCGTCGAGCGCGGCGCGGCGGAGGAGGCGTTTGAGCACGTAACCGCGATGGGTGTTGCCGGGCATCACGCCGTCGGCGAGGCAAAAAGTTACGGCGCGGGCGTGGTCGGCGACGCGGCGCATCAGCGTGTCGTCCTCTTTTTTCGCGCCGTATTTTTTGGCGGAGAGTTCGGCGACTTGCGCGACGAGCGGCTGAAAAATATCAATGTCCATATTCGTCGCGGTGTGTTGCAGGCAACTCGCCATTCGCTCCAGCCCCATTCCCGTGTCGATGTTGCGCTGTTTCAGCGGGTCGAGTAGTCCGCCGTCTTGGCGGTTGAATTGCGTAAAGACGAGATTCCAAATTTCGACCCAGCGGCGGCAGTCGTGCGTGATGTCCATTGCGGATTTCGCGTCAAGTCCGGCGCTGTATTGCTCGCCGCGGTCGTAAAAAATTTCACTGCACGGACCGCAGGGACCGTTCGGACCAAGCGCGGGCGCGTCGGCGGGCCAGAAATTATCGTGGTCGCCGAGGCGAAAAATGCGCGCGGCGGGCAACCCGATTTTTTTATGCCAGAAGTTAAACGCCTCGTCGTCGGTTTGGTGGACGGATACTTGGAGTTGGTTTTCGGGAATTTTCATCGCGCCGGTCAGAAATTCCCACGCCCAAGCGATGGCTTCTTCCTTGAAATAATCGCCGAACGAAAAGTTGCCGAGCATCTCAAAAAAAGTGTGGTGCGACGAAGTTACGCCGACGTTCATAATGTCGCCGGTGCGGATGCATTTTTGACAGGAAGTCGCGCGGCGAAAATCCATTTTCCCGATGCCGAGAAAATAATCCTTGAACTGATTCATTCCCGCGCCGGTAAAAAGCAACGTCGGGTCGTTGGCGGGAACGAGCGAGTCGGAGCGGCAAATTTTCGCGCCCTTGCCGGCGAAAAATTGCAAATAAGCGGTGCGGATGGCGTCGGTTTTCATAGCAACTCCTGTTTAGTTCGGCAAAAATCCGGTCAGACCGCTTATGTTACCGGTAAAGCGCTTATATTCAAATTGCCACGCCCTTGCGGACGTGGCAATTGAATGAAAGGAAATTTTATCGAAATTTCCGCTTTTTACTTATTGTAAGTGAACACCAAAATCGCGCCCGGATTCGCCGGTTGATTCGTCGGCAAGCGGTCTAATCCCAACAAATTTCCTTGATTGTCGGTCGCGACGAACAGCCGTTTGCCCGCCGGGTCGAGCGCGGCAACGCGGTAGCGGTTCGCCGAATGAAACCACGTTTGCACGTCGCCTTGCGCGTGTTTGCCGTCTTCGTGCAGACGGACGACGTAAATTTCGCCGTTCTTCAACGCGGTAACAATCAAACTATGCCGCCAGTCGGGAATGGCGCCGTCCTTCGGATAATAAATTACGCTCGACGGCGCAATCGTGGGCCACGCCGTATAAGCCAACGCGCCGAAGCGCGAGTCGGCATAAACAAAATCGTTCGGCACGGTGTAAAACGTTTTTATCGGCGCCTTGAAATTATCCGGTGTCGGCCAATCGCTCTCTTTCGCCACCGGCACGCCCGCCGGTATCGAATTCGGATTCGCCGCCATCGCCGCGTTTTTCAGCCCCGCCTGTTGCTCCGCCGGCACGGCTGAAAAATTGGCATAAACATAGGAATTGTCGTCTTGAAAACCGGCGACGTGGGGCCAGCCGTAATTGCCGCCTTTTTCCAAACGGTTGATTTCATCGTCCGACCACGGTCCCTGTTCCGACGAAAACAGCGTGTCGCCGACAAAAACCAAACCCTGCGGATTGCGATGACCGTAAGTGAAAACGTGGCTTTTTACGCCGTCCAATTCGGGATTATCCGCGGGAATCGAGCCGTCCGGCGCGATGCGCAAGACCTTCCCGACATACGCCGTCCAATCCTGCGCCGCGACTTCGGCGGCGGTCGGCAGACGTTGCGATTCTATCGGCGAAAACACCGCGCCGCCCTGATTGTATCCGAGGTCGCCTTTCGACAGATAAAGATTGCCGTCCGGTCCGAAAAGCAACCGCCCCGCGTTGTGGTCGGCGCCGGCGGGAATTTTGTCGAGGATGATTTGTTGATTGGACGCGGTTTGCGTCGCGGCGGCGTAAGCGTATTTGACCACGCGCCCGAAGCGCGCGCCGTCGGCGGTATTGCCGACGTGATAGGTGTAAAAAACGTAGAGGGCTTGACCGTCCGGCGAAAGCGTGAAGCCGAGCACGCCTTCGTGCGGAAACACCGGAAAGGCGTCGGGAATTTCGACGACCGTTTTTTTGGCGCCGGTTTCGGGATTGACGCGGGTGATGCGTTTGCCCTGGCGTTCGGAAACCCAGAGTTGATTGTCCGCGCCCCAAACGAGATGCCACGGACCCTCCAACCCCGCGACCAACACGGAGGATGTGAAATTGTCGCGGTTTAGTTCCAACGGCGCGGACGTTTCCGCCGCGGCGGTCAGACCGGCGGCGAGCAACGTCATCGCCAACGCCAATTGCGTGATTTTACCCATCGGTTTCTCCTTGTGTTGTAACCTAAAAAAATCCGCGACCGTTCGCGGCTCAACAACTTTTACCAACGATAGAAAGTGAAATTATCCGGTCAACCGCCAGCCAACCGCCGACCGCGCGATTTTCCCATAAAAAACGAAAAGGCAAAAAATCCGCCCCAATCCTCCGCCCGCCCGCCAATCCGACTCAAGTCGCGCCGCCGCGCTTGCCGATACAGCGTCGTCTATTGTCGCCGAAACTTTCTACGGACAGGAAGCCCGTGCGCCCCGACCTCAACGCCACCGCGCCTTATTCCGCGCCGACCAGTGAACTTCTCTGGGAGCGCGCGTTGAAAAACGACGCGGACAACCAAGACGAAATCCGGCATCTCTTGCGCGCGGCGAACCGCGCGGCGACGCGCCTGCGGGGGCTTTTTCCGGCGACGTTGTTGTTGGCGTTCACCGGCTCGTTAGCCCTGTGGGCGGCGGCGCTCGCGCTTTTGTTGCGCCGGTTCGCGCCGGATTTAACCGGTCTGCCTTACTATTTATGCGTGGGCGTGCCGGCGCTGTTAAGCGCGGCGGCGGTCGCGCACCAAACCGGCAACTTTCTCATCGAACTGCTCAGCGGTCTGAAATTAAACGCGCGGCGCGGCTTGGCGTTGCACCTGCCCGCCAACCGCTCGCCCCGCGAATGGTCGCGCTATTTCCGCCGCTGGCTTTATTGCGGCGACTGGTTGGTCGAGAGCGCCGACTTTCATTTGACGCCGTATGTGCGCGTTTTTATCACCGGCGCGTCGCCCGCCGGCGTCAACGAAGAATTGGCGCTGTGGGACGAATTGATGACCCATTCGCGCCGCGCCAAACCGGAAAGCGCGTGGGAAATGGGACACTCGGTTTGCGAAATGGCGCGTTTGCCGCATCTGCCCGTTTGGGCGAAAGAAATCGCGCCCGGAATGTCGTTGCGCGACCTCGAAATTTCGCTCGGCGAAGTCGGGCGCAACTGGGCGATAAAACTGCTGAAACGCGCCGCGCTCCGCAAAAATTCTTTCGGCAAAATCGATTACGACGGGCAGTTGCGCGAGGCGATTTTTGAGTTTCATTATTGCCAATTAACCAACGCCCGCGAAGCGTTGTTGGTGATTATCCGCCCGCACCGCGTCGAAATGACCGCCGCCCTCGCCTCCGCCGTTTCGGACGCGGCGTAAAGTCAATTAAAAATTAAAAATTAGAAATTAAAAATTGTGGAGTTTGGCGGTCAAAGATTCGCTTCGCGAGCGCTTGCGGATTTGAAAATAAAAACTCTATCATTTTTAATTTTTAATTCGCTTGTTCGGCTTGATTGATGAACACAATTTTGGACGCCAAAGCGGCAATCCGGCAAACCGTGCAACAGCGCCTTGCCCGCTTGTCGGCGGCGGCGCGCGCCGCCGCCGACCGCGAGTTAATAACGCTGGCGACCGATTTTTTATCTCGTAATTGGCGACCGCCGGCGCTCATTCTGGCGTTCGCGCCGTTGCCGGACGAGCCGGATATTTTTCCGTTGTTAGAGAAAATTTTAGCGGCGGGCTATCGGCTTGGACTGCCGGTAACGACGGACGGCGGCGAAATGTCGGCGCGTGAAATTACGGATTGCCGGTCTGATTTACAAACTGTCGGCAAATTCGCGTTAGTCGAGCCGAAACCGAACTGTCCGCCGCTCGCGCCGTCCGCGCTTGACGCGGTGATTGTCCCCGGTCGCGCTTTCACGCCGGCGGGCGTTCGTCTCGGACGCGGCGGCGGTTATTACGACCGTTTTTTACCGAAGACGAAGGCGCGGCGCCTCGCGTTGGCGTATCAAGACCAGATTTTTTCCGCCCTGCCCGCCGACGGGTATGACCAGAAAGTTGACGAAATTTTTATCGCTTAAAACTTCGGCATAGAGTTCAGAGTTTAGAGTTCAGAGTTTAGAGTTGAGAGTGTGGAGTTTTTATTTTCTAAAGACGCGCGAAGCGCAACCACTGCTCAACTCTAAACTCTTGCTCAACTCTAAACTCTCAACTCTAAACTCTCAAAAATGAACCTTTCCTACAAACATCGCTCCGGCGTTTCTTGGTATTGCCGCTTGGCGGCGGGGTTGGCGCTGGCGCTCGGCGGCGGCGCGGCGTATTTCTGGACTGTCGGACAAACGCCGGAATACGAGGCGTCGTTGCGCTTGTCGCTCGCGCCGGACGGCGCGGCGGCGACCGAAAAATTATGGGCGCGGAGTTGGCAGTCCGAAGATTTGCGCGCCGCGATTGCGCGGGCGGCGGCGCAAGCGCCGACGCCGGCAAAGAGTTGGTGGCGGGAAACGCCGCCGTCGCCGGACTTGGATTTCATTCGCGCCAATTTGCGCCGCGACGAAACGGCGCGGCAGTGGCTCGTTACTTTGCGCTATCCGACCAACGAAACGGCGGGACAACGGGAAATTTTGTCCGCGCTCGCGGCGGCGCTCAACGCCGAATGGCAAAAAGTCGCGGACGAGGAAATTGAAAAACAACGCGCCGACCGCGACCGCGCCGTCGCGCAAATCAACGCCGCGCTGACCGCGCCGGTTGACGACGCGCACACGGCGCAAGTCGCCGTCATCGGGCAAATGCTCGCCGCCAATTTGCATCAGCGCGGCGCGGCGCCGACGGCGGGCTGGCAAAATGCGTGGCGCGATTATCCGGTGTTGCAACCGTATCTCGCGACGCTCGGCAAAGCGTGGGCGGCGTGGCAAGGCGCGTGCGTCGCGACCGACCAACGGCGCGGGCAGGTCGCCGAATTGTCGCAGTGGATTGCCGCGCCGCAAAATCAAACGCTCACGCAACGGGTAACGCGCGTCGAACGCTACGACGACTCGCCGGAGTTGCAACGTTTGCGCGACCGGCTGGCGTTGGTCGAAACCGAGCGGATGCGCTTGTTGCTCCGCGCCACGCCGCTCCATCCGGTCGCCAAAAAATTGGCGGCGGAAATCGACGACCTGACCGCGCAAATCAACGCGCTGACGCGCGCGCCGCAGGAAATTACCGAGGTCGAAACGCGCAGTAATCCGCAACTTATCGTTTGGCAACGCGAACTGACCGGCGCGCGCGCCGCGTTGCAAGAGGCGACGATCGCCGAAAACGCCGCGCAAAAAAACGCGGCGGCGGCATTGGCGGATTTGCAAAAAGCCGACGCGGAAACCGTCGCCGGTTTAGCCGCGAAAAGAGCGGCGGAACTGACCGCCAAGCGCGACGAGTGGCAACAAAAAACCGTCGCCGCGCCCGCCGCGCCGTTTGCGATTTACGACGAGCCGACCGCGCCGCGTTTGGCGCGTCCGGCGAATTGGTGGCTCGGCGGAGCGTTAATCGTCGGCGCCGGCGCCGTCGTCAGCGTCTTGTTGTTGACCGGACGGCGGCAAATGGAACTCGCCTGCGCCGACCCCGCGCCGACCCCGCCGCAGTATCCGGTGCTGGGCGCGATTCCGAAATTTGCGGTTTAATTTAGAGTTGAGAGTTTAGAGTTCAGAGTTGAGTGTGTGGAGTTTTTGTTTTATAAAGATGCGCGAAGCGCAACCTTTGCTCAACTCTCAACTCTCAACTCCCAACTCTCAACTCTCAACTTTGGGTCAAGCAATGCCAACCCTCATCGACGAGGCGTTTTCCGCTTTAATTCCGCAGGGCGCGGAGTGGTTGGGGGCGAAACGTCCCGCCGCCGCCTTCGCGGCGTTGCGGCGGCGCGAACCGGCGGCGGCGCCGGTGGAATGTGATTTATCGGTTTGCCGCCGCCGCGAATTGGCGACCGCGCTCACGCCGGCGATGAGCGCCGTCTATCAAAAAATCGTCGCGGAAATCCGGCGGTTTAACGCCGGACCGATGTTGTTCACGGCGTTGGAGCCGGGGCAGGGGACAACGTTCACGGCGGCGAATTTGGCGCGGACGTGGAACGGCGGCGATGCCGCCGAGCGAATTTTACTCGTCGAATTTTTCACCGGCGGCGACGCCGACCCCGACGCCGACCAACGGGGCGAAATTTTCATCGACGCGCAAACGTTGGAGCGTTTTATCGCTTTCGCGCCGCAGGCGAAAATTTTTCATTTGCGCGCCGCCGCGAGTAAGTCAAACCTCGACGGTTGCGGCGAGGTCTGGAAACGGCTGACGGCGACTTTCGACCGGCTCTTTTTTGACGTGTCGCCGGTCGGTTTTAATCCGCTGTTGCCGTGGTTGTCGTCGCGCGTGTCCGCGACGGCGCTCGTCGCCAATCACCAACCGGACGCCCTCGCCGTCCGCAAATTCGCCGACGCCACCGCCGGCTTTATGGGCGTCATTCTCAATTCCGTCGCCGCGTCTTCCCGTTAAAAATTAAGAGCGTAGTTTATTTTATTTAATTCGCGCTAACGACCGAAAGAACGGATTTAAGTATTTTAAGGGTCTAAGAATTTTAAGCGGTTTAAGGGAGCAGAGTTGCGCTTGGCGTTCTTGCGGTTCTTAAATTCTTACCCCCCTAAACTCTTAAAATTCTCTTCCCTTTTCCCTTTCTAACCGCACGCCATATTTTTCCGCAATTCGTCGGCGGTCGCGGGGTCGGCGAGCGCCGCCAAAATTTGGAAGCCGAACGCCATCGCCGTGCCCGGTCCGCGACTCGTAATAATTTTTCCATCCGCCACCACGTCATCGGTCGCGAACGCCACGTCCGCCGGAAATTCCGTTTCGCAACCGGGGAAACAGGTGGCGCGTTTATGGGCGAGCAAACCCCAGCGCCCCAGCGTTTTCACCGGCGCGGCGCAAATCGCCGCCACGATGCCGCCGCGCTCGATTTGCCGTCGCGCCAATTTTTCGACCACCGGCGAATTGCCGAGCGCGAGCGAGCCGGGCATTCCGCCCGGCAAAATCAGCGCGTCCGCCGCAATGCCTTCGTTTAGCACGGCGTCGGCGAGGACGGTAATGCCGTGCGCGCCGGTTACGCGCGTCGCCGTCAGCCCCGCCAAAGTTACGGTAACGCCGCCGCGCCGCAAAATGTCCGCCGGCGCGAGCGCCTCAATTTCCTCAAACCCTTCCGCCAAAATAATCAATGCCGTCGCCATGGTGGGTCTCCTTTTTGGGTAAAAACAAGTTTTTAGTCGGTAGTTGGTAGTTTTTAGCGGTGGAGTTTGACCGTCAAAGATTCGCTTCGCGCGCGCTTGCGAATTTGCCGACAAAAACTCCGCAATTGTTAATTGTGAATTTTTAATTGTTAATTGTTCTTTCACTGCCCACTGTTTCCCGCCGTTAAAACGGCGGGCTATTGAAGGTTTGCCGCGCTTCGCGCCTTGCAATCGGCGGCAATAAATTGCCGCCGAAAACCGCCCACTATTTCCGCATAATATGCCGCCCCAGCGCGACTAAATCCGTGTCGTTGTTGTCGCGCAGATAGCGCAAAAACGCGGCGGCTTCGCCAATCGCCACCGCTTTTTGCACGGCGGGAATTGCCATCATTTCGCGGCTGAAACGATGCACGTCCAAACAATTCTCGCGGTCGGTCGGCTCCAACGGCTCGTTCGCCAGCGGGTTCGCCAACACGCCGCCGTCGAGCGCCGGATTCGCCGCCAGCGGAAAAATCTCGTTCGCCATTTTCACCGACGCGAGGTAATACTGCCGATGATATTTGCCGAAACGGTAATCGAAAAATTTATGCACGCACACCGCCGGATAGCGGCGCGGTTGCGCGGCGCGCGGCGCGAACGGCAAGGCGAGTTGCGGGTAATCGGCGACTTCGCCCAACACCACCGCCGTCAATAAACGGTCGGCGGCGAGCAAATCCTTCACGACTTGATTTTTGGGGTTCAGCCCGCCATAGACGATTTCGCTTTTCGCCGCGCCGAGCGACACGCCGACGCGGTCGTCGCGAGCGAGCGCCATCGCCAATTGATAAAGCAGGTCGCGGCTCACCGGCGCCACGTAACTCATTTCCTCCGGCGTGTCGCGGTTCAGGATAAAAAGATTTTGGTCGATAATGTATTGAATACTCCGCACGTCGTCGATGCCGACCGCCGCGCCCTCAATGATGACGCCTTTCGGACACGAGCCGTAGCGGCTCATCAGTTGTTGCGCCGGCGTGGGCAACGGCGAATTGGCGGCGGCGCAAAGCGCGAGCAAACAAAGCGGCAAGAAACGTAGGCGCATAACTATCCCTTCCGGTCAAGAGTTGAGATTTTAGGGTTGAGAGTTGAGAGTTAAGAGTTGAGCGGTGGAGTTATTAAAAATGCGCGAAGCGCAACCTCCGCTAAACTCTAAAATTTCAACTCTTAACTTTTAACTCTCAACTCTAAACTTTCAACTCTCAACTCTGAACTCTGAACTTTCAACCTGCAAGAGGTGCGACCATGCGGACACAGCGGACACAATGGTGGTTTAACGGTTTGTTGGCGGCGACGTTGAGTTTTCCGTTGGCGGCGACGGCGGACGAAGCCGCGGCGTTGGACGACGAAAAGACCTTCGCGGCTTCCCACGATTTGGCGGCGCAAGACCCCGCCGCGCTGACGCCGACGGTGGCGACGCAACGGTTGCTCGCGCCGACCGCGCCGTTGCGCGTGCGCTGGTCGCTCCCGCTTCTCGACGGCAAAGTCAAACGGCTCACCGTCGCCGCCGCCGAAAGAAAATTGCCGTATGTGCTGGTGGAAACCGACCGCAACGATTTGCTCGCCGTCAACGCCGACACCGGTTTTTGTCAATGGTGGATAACGATGCCGCGCGCGATTTCCGGCAAAATTTGCATCGGCGAAAAAAATCTTTATTTCCTGCTCGGCAACCGCTTGGTCGCTTTGGAGCCGGTCAGCGGCGGCGTGCTGTGGAACGTCGAATTGCCGTTCGCGCCCGCGGCGGGTCCGGCGGTGAACGAGCAGAACGCCGACCATCCTTACATTTTTATTCCGTCGTTCGACCGCCAACTGTATTGCGTCGAAGTCCGGCAGGAGGATTGGGCGCCGAAAACGACCACGTTGCGCGCGCGGCAGTTCGCCGTGCGACTCGACCGCGTCCGCACGTTGTGGAAATGTCCGCTGAACGGCGTCGCGTCAAGCGAGGCGGTCTATGACGCGCCGACGAACACGATTTACGCCGAGGCGTCGAACAAAGAATTTTACGGCATTGATTTCGGCAAAGACCCGGAAGCCGGTCTCGACCAAAATAAAGTATGGACGTATCACACGCAACGCGGCAACGTCGCCGCGCCGGTGGTGAGCGGCAAAAACATTTTGTTCGCCTCGGAAGACCAAACGTTGTATGCGCTGAAACCGACCGGCGAATTAAATTGGAAATACGCCGCCGGCGACGCCTTGCGGCGGGGTCCGCAAATCGTGCGCGACGCGGAATTGGGGAGGTCGTGGCTGTTGCAAAAAGCCGGCGGCGGTTTGGTCGCCGTGCACGAGCGCGACGGCAAAGCGGCGTGGCAACACGAGCGCGGACAATTCGTCGTCGGCGTAACGCAGGATAAAACCGAAAAAATCAACCGGCGCTTGCTGGCGGTAACGTTGGACGGCGACGGCTATTTGAGCGCGTTGCGGGTTTCGGCGGCGGCGCCGTTGCCGGAAACGGTTTGGCAAACGATGCAGAGCGGCGCGACCTATGAACAGGCGCTCGCGAAAACGGCGCAACAAATCGCCGCGAAAGAAAAAGTGTCGATAGAAGAGGCGGAACGCCTCGCGGGGCGGGAAGAAAGAGTGGCGCGGACGGCGAGCGCCGAAGGCATCACCGCGGCGGCGGCGTTGCGGAAAGTTTTGGAGGAGGAGCGCCTCGACCGGTTGTTGCAACGAAATTTGCCGGCGGAAATCGCGTGGCGCCTGCCGGTCGATAATTTCGCGCAATTCGCGGAAAAGAGTTACGGCAACGCCGTGAGCGGCGACGGCGATTTAGGCAACGACTATATTTTCTGCGCCACCGCCGACCTGCGGTCGGTCTGCGTATTGGAGAGCAACCGGTAGGTTTAGAGTTTAGAGTTTAGAGTTCAGAGTTGCGCGAAGCGATTTTTGATAATCTCCGACAGTCGCGCCGTAGGCGCGAAATGTCGGTAGAAAAAACGCCGCCATAAAACCGCGTCCCGTAGGGACGCGCCGTTAAATTATCTATGACCAACCGTCCGTCCCTACGGGACGACTGACGGAATGGTTTATCAAAACATTTCCTCGCCGCATCGCGAAGACGGGTTAAAAATGCGGTTATCTCAACTCTAAACTCTAAACTCTCAACTCTAAACTCTACACGCCCCCCTCGCCGCGAGAAAAAATGTCTGACGACTCCGCCGATTATCGCGCCGCAAAAGCGTTGGTCGTGTTCAGCGGCGGAATGGACAGCGCCGTGGCGTTGTATTGGGCGCGGGAGAAATTCGCCGCCGTCGCGACGGTGAGTTTCGCTTACGGCGCTAAACACAACGCCGTCGAACACCGCCACGCGCTAAAAACGTGCGCCAAACTCGGCGTCGAAAACACGCTTATCGAACTGCCGTTTATCGGACAACATTTCACCTCGTCCCTGCTCGCGGGCGGCGCGCCGGTGCCGCGCGGCGATTACAACGAAACGAATATGGCGTCCACGGTCGTGCCGTTTCGCAACGGGATAATGCTCGCCGCCGCCGCCGGTTTCGCCGAAACGCGCAATTACGATTATTTAGTTCTCGGCAATCACGGCGGCGACCACGCGATTTATCCCGACTGCCGTCCGGAATTTATCGACGGTATGGCGGCGGCGATTTATTCCGGCACGACCAACGGCGTCCGCTTGTTGTCGCCGTTTTGCCGCCGGACAAAAAGCGCAATCGCGAAAATCGGCAAAGAGTTGGGCGTCGATTTTTCCCTGACCTATTCGTGTTACGAAGGCGGCGAAATTCCGTGCGGCGAATGTGCCACCTGCCGCGAGCGCGAAAAGGCGCTACGCTTTATCGGCGAATAGAGTTTAGAGTTGAAAGTTGAGAGTTAAGAGTTTAGAGTTGAGCAGTGGTTGCGCTTCGCGCGTCCTAAAAATAAAACTCCACTATCTCAACTCTCAACTCTAAACTCTTAACTCTCTTTTAAGGCGTGGGCGAGTTAGTGAAAAGAGCGGCGATGATTCGCCGCTCTTTTTGGTGTTTTTCGGGCGCGCTTACCTCGCAAAATGGAGGGTTCGGCGCCGAGAAAATTTGATATCAAAGATCTACTATCGGCGCGCTTACCTCGCGAAATGGAGGGTTCGACGCCATCGATACGGTCGGTTTTGCGGTATTTTCGGCGCGTTGCCACACCACCGCGGGCGACGCGCCTCTACTCGGTTTTTAGCGGTTGATTTCGGCGATAACTTCGCGGAAACATTGTTCCGCGCGCGCCAAAAGGCGTTTCGTTAAATCGGCGTCGCCCGCGCCCTCCCGTTCCGCGGCGGCGGCGGCGCGGTCGTCTTGGGGCGGGTAATATTCGGGATAGACCCGACGCGCGAAAGCGTGGCGATAAACGCGCAGGAGCGCGGCGGTTTCCGGGGCAATCGCGTTTTCCCGCCGGAGCGCCGCGACGATTTGCTCGAAGTCGATAAGTCCCTTGCCGGTCGCGGGCGCCGGCAATCGATATTTATCAATCGTCAATTCTTCCAACTCCCGCGCGACCGCGAAAATCCGTTGCCGTCCGGCGTCGTAAGCGGCAAATTCTTTTTCGACGACGGCGTAATCGGCGCCGCCGCGCCGGCGCAAAAACGACGGCAAGCGCGGGTCGTTAAGCAAACGCCGGAAATCGCCGTAATTTTTCGGCGTCAACTTGCCGGTCAAAGTTACTTCGCCGGGCCACTCCGCCGGACGCGAATAGACAATTTCCGCTTCGCTCGGCAAGAATTTTCCCTTTTCAATGTCGCGTAATTTCACGTCCGGCGTAAATTCCCGCGCCGCGTAAAACAGCGCGAGGTCTTGCAGGCAAACGTGGCGCAGGCGCTTTTCGCGGTCGTCAACGGCGGCGACAAGCCGCAAAAATTCCTGCCGTTTTTCACCGTCCGTCGTCAGGGCGGGATACTCTTTTTTCAAGCGGTAAAGCGTCGCCAACGCCGGCGATTTTTGCCATTGTTGCGCCAATTTTTGCTGGGCGGCGGTCGCGACGCCGACGGGGTTGAGGTTTTTCTCCGTGGCGATTTTTCTCCCCGTTTTCGGGTCTTTACCGGTCTTGAATTTGACCGTGAAAAATTTAGTCAGCCGCCCCCAATCTCCGCGGTTCGCGTCGCGCGGCGCCGCGTAAAACCACTGATAACCGTCGCCGCTCCATTCGTGAAATTGCTTAATTAAAAAATGCGCGTTGTGCGGAATCTGCGGATTTTTGCGCGGCGGCAATTTGCGGGCGGGAAATTTTTCGCGGAGCAATTCGGCGACCAAACCGGTGAACAGTCCGCGCGGCAAGTTGACCGGCGCGGCTGACGCCGCCCACTTTTCCAGATAACCGGCGTCCGCTTTCCGCTTTTGCCGGCAGACGCGGCGGCGCAAAACATAACATTCCGCCGGACGCAAGCCCCGCAGAAATTTGATTTTGCCGGCGAGATAACGCTCGAAAAAAATTTCCCACGTCGGCGCGCCGCCTTGAAATAATTGCTCGATAAATTCGGGATTGCGGGTCAAACCGGCGCCGGCGAAAATCGCCGGCAACGAGTCCTTGCGATAGTCGAAAAACGCCAGCGACCGTTGCAACGCCTGAAAATTCGCCGAGGTGATTTTGCCGCGGTGCGCCGACGCGGTATCGTCCGGCTTTTGCAGACGCACGGCGTCGCGGGCGATAAACGCCGCCGTCGAAGCGGCGGTGAAGCGCGGACGTTTCGACTTTTTGCCGGGTTTGTAGCCGCCCCGTTTGTAGATGAACTCCTGCTCGGCGCGAAAACTTTTCAATTGCCGCTCGGCGTCGGCAATCATTTCGGCGATTTTCGTTTTCATTCCGGCGGCGACGTTCGGATTAAGCGACGGCTTGCCGGTTTTGATAAACGCGCGAACCTCGTCGGGCAAATCGGCGAAATCAAGTTGATAAACGCTCGCCGCTTCTTTCTCCGCGATTTTTTTACCGGCGGCAAGGTCGGCGCGAAGCGCGTGCCATTTTCGGCAATAATCGGCGATGCGCCGTTCGACTTTTTCCGCTTTGCCCTGCGCCGCCAAGAACGTAACCACGGGCAATTCGTAAAGCGACAAATAAGCGTCGGGCGCGGGATTGTGGAAACGTAGCCGCCCGTTTTCGCCGCGTTCGACAAAATCCGGCTCGTCCGCGTCTTGCAATTTGACGGCGAGATTGTTCATTGCGACGACATATTGCGGCGGCGTCTGCCGGTATTCGCCGGTCGGCAGGGCAAGCCGCCGCGCGGGCGTGTCTTGTATGCGTTTGAAGCAATAGACCGGTTTGGACAAGCGGCGGTGGGCGATGGGCTGACCGTCAATCATTCGCCGCTTGCCGTAGTCGGCGTAAAAAAATCGACCCAGATTGACGGCAAAGCGCAAACCGGCGAATTTTTTTTGCCGGTCGAGATAATTCAGCGCGAGATACGCGAAGCGGTCTTCGTCGTAGCGTTTGAAAAAATCCTCGCCGTCGTTAAAGCGAAAACTGTTTTGGTCGGCGGGCGACAACAGCGGATACAATTCTTCGGGGCATTTGTGGAGTTCGGCGAGCATCTCCAAGCCGAGCGACGGCGGGGTCTCGCGGACGCGCGGCAGAACGATGCCGTCCACGCCGAAGGCGCGAATGAACAATTGCGGGTCGATTTTCCGCGGCGCGGTCAGTTCTTGGAGCAATTGGCGAAGGTATTTCGGCTCCAAAAACCGCGTAACGAAAAACGCCAAACCGAACGGCGAAAAACCGGCACGGTCTTTGGTGAAAAAACCCGCGCCGCCAAGATATTGCGGATTGTCGATGACTTCGCGGTTCCGCGCGATTTTCGGCGTCAGCGACGACAGTTGCCGCTCGGCTTCACAGTCGGCTTGGCGGTCGTTTTTGGCGGCTGAATAAAACCGTTCTTTGACGGTGCGCCGGCTGGCTTCGACGAGCCGCTCAAGGTCAAAAAACCCGGGGTGGTGGAAATCAAACCGCGTTTTTGGATGAACGGCGTGCGTGTATTCGTCGCGCAGTTCGCATAACAGTTGCGCGTAAAAGCCGAACAACGCGGCAATCGCCGGCGGCGTCAACGGCGTCGCGGGGTGTCGGGCGTGGGTTTTCCGGTTCGTGTAGCCGCTCTCGCGGAATTTTTTAATTTCCCGCAAAAACGGCAGATGCCGGAGCAACGCATCGACAATCCGCCCCTGCAACGCAATGTCGCCTTTTTTGTCGCGCAACGCGGCGAGCCACGGCGACCGGTCAAACCGGTCAAAACCGGCGTCGGTGAAATCGGCGTCGGTAAAACCGGCGTCATCGGCGTCATCTTTTTGCGGCGCGGGCAAGTCGTCGGCAAACGCGGGCAAATCGCCGGCAAATTTGCGCTCTAAAAATTGCGTAACGGTCAACAAATTATTCACCGCCATCCCGCAGTGCATCGCCCAAAATGCTTTTTGTTCGGAGTTCATAAGACCGTTTCTGTGAAAAAAGCCGATTTAATTTCCCGTTACGACTGTCGGATTTATTTATCAAACCTTTATGTTCCCCACGTAAAGCCCTTAAAATCGTTGCCGGCTTTACCCTCCCACGGCTTACTTTCAACCGCAATCTGCAAACTTCCAACCGCCAACAGTTTATCGTGCGCCTGCGCCGCGCGCCGGAATTTATCCCGCGCCCGCTTGCGCAACCTTTCCTGCTCTTTGAACGCTTGCCATTCGTCCATCATTTTTTTAAGCGGTTTAAGTTTTTTAAGCGGTTTAAGAAAGGGATTAAGGTTTTTAAGAATCTTAAGATTCTTAAACTCCTTAACCCCCTTTTCCCTCGCTCTTAAAAATCATCCCCGTCCAACGGAATAACTTTGCTCACTTCGCCGGACGCTCTTTTCGACGCGGACTTCGGCGCGGGGAGCGCTTTCGGCGCCGGCTTTTTCAGCGGGGTGAACGGCTTCGGTTGCGGTTTGCGCGGGGCAGGCGCGGGGCGAACGGCGCTTTGCTCGCCGCCGGTTACAAGGCGCACCAACTCCCGCACCATATCGTTCAACGTCGCCGCCTGCGCCGAAAGTTCTTCCGACGCGCTCGCCGTTTCCTCGGCGCTCGCCGCGTTTTGTTGCGTAACTTGGTCCATTTGCGAGACCGCGCTGTTGATTTGCTCCATCCCCGTTGCTTGCTCGTTCGTCGCTTCGGTGATTTGCGCAATCAACCCGCTGACCGATTGCGACCCCTCTTCGATTTGCTTGAAACTCTTTTCCAGCAGATTTGCGATTTCCGTCCCGTGCTTCACGCGCGTAACCGTGCCTTCGATGAGTTCCGTCGTATCCCGCGCCGCTTGCGCCGAGCGTCCCGCCAAATTGCGCACTTCTTCCGACACGACCGCGAAACCTTTGCCCGCTTCGCCCGCCCGCGCCGCCTCGACCGCCGCGTTGAGCGCGAGGAGGTTGGTTTGAAACGCGATATCCTCAATCGTCTTGATGATTTTGCTGATTTTCTCGGCAGAATCGTTGATTTCGCCCATCGCTTTCGTCATATCGGCAACGTCCTTCGCGCCGCTCGTAATCAACTTATTCGTTTGCAGATTGGTCGCGTTGGTTTTGTTGGCGTTCTCGGCGTTCTGTTTGGTCATCGAAGTCGTTTCCTCAATCGACGCCGAGGTTTCTTCCAAACTCGACGCCTGTTCCGACGCGCCCTCGGCGAGCGATTGCGACGCGCTGCTGATTTGATTCGACGCCGAATCGACTTGCATCGAACTGTCGCCAAGTCCCGCGATAATTTTGTTCAGCGACGCGGTCAATTGGCGAATGATGACGATAGCGATGACGGCGCCGAGCAC